>NZ_JBATWT010000016.1:0-1606 GCF_049672845.1 Moheibacter sp. | reverse complement strand
ACAAGCCGGCAGGCGTAGTGACGACCAATCGTGATCCCGAGGGCCGCAAGACCGTATTTGACGTGCTGCCCGCCGACCTGCCTCGCCTGATGACCATTGGACGGCTGGATATCAACACCGAGGGCTTGCTGCTGCTGACCAACGATGGCGGACTGTCGCGCGTGCTGGAGCTTCCGGCCACCGGCTGGCTGAGACGCTACCGGGTTCGCGTTCATGGCAAGGTCGAGGAAAGTGCGCTGGCCAAGTTGCGCGAAGGCATTGCCGTGGATGGCGTTTTCTACGGTGCCGTAGAGGCAAGCCTGGACAGAGAGCAGGGCTCGAATGCGTGGCTGACGATCGGCTTGCGCGAGGGCAAGAACCGGGAGGTCAAGAACATTCTTGGCGCGCTTGGTCTCGACGTGACACGGTTGATCCGCATTTCCTACGGGCCGTTCCAATTGAACGAGTTGCCGGAAGGGCATGTGCTTGAGATCAAGGGCCGCATGCTGCGCGAGCAGCTTGGCGAAAGGCTGATTGAGGAATCCGGTGCGAATTTCGACGCCGATATCGTAAAGCCGTTTTCGAACAAGCCGGTGCGGCGCGTCGAGCAACTGGAAGAAGCGGCCCCACGCTCAAGACCGGCACGCTCCGAAATAGGCGAGGGAGGTTTGATAAAGCGGCGCAAGTTCCGTGAGAACAGCCGCGACGAAGCGCTCGGAAAACTCTCGACGCGCCCGGAGCGGGGCTTTGGCGAGCGCGGCGGCAAGCCGGAACGGTTTGGGGCTGGTGGAAAGACGGGATTCAAGAAGGGTGAACGGGAGCGCCCGCCAATTGATCCACCGGGCCAGCGCAAGGCCAATGTATGGATGGCGCCGGGCGCCCGTCCGCTTGGAAAGGATAAGGCGGAACAGGAGAAGCCTGAGACCGATTTCCGCAAAGCCCGCGGTGCGCAGGATCGCGGAAGATCGCAGGGCGATCGCCCGTATGGCAAGCCACGCGGCGACCGTCCGGATCGGGGCGGTAGTGGACCCTACCGCAAGGGGCCGGGCAAGGGCCCGAAGGCGCGCTAGATGCGCGTCGTAGGAGGCGATTTTCGTGGCCGCCCATTGGCCACGCCACGCACTCACGAGATCCGCCCGACCACGGATCGGACACGTGAGGCCGTGTTCAACGTCCTGGCGCATCGATTTCCCGACAAACTGGAGGGTGCAAGGGTACTGGATCTTTTTGCAGGAACCGGAGCACTTGGCCTTGAAGCGCTGTCTCGCGGCGCAGGCTATGCCGTGTTCATCGAAGAATCGGCGGAAGGGCGCGGCTTGATCCGCAGCAATGTCGAAGCCTTCGGCCTTACCGGCAAGACAAAGATATTTCGTCGTGATGCTGCAGTGCTTGGGGAAGCCGGAACGCTGGCGCCCTTCGGTCTGGTTTTTGCTGACCCTCCTTACGGAAAAGGTCTGGGTGAACGAGCCTTGCAGTCGGCCAGGAAGGGCAGCTGGCTCGCTCCGGGGGCACTGTGCGTCGTCGAGGAATCCGCTTCCGTGCCATTTGAGCCGGGGGCAGGCTTTTTGATTGTCGATGAGCGCAGTTATGGCGAGACGGTGATCCGCTTTATCGAAACGGCCTGACT
>NZ_JBATWT010000015.1:0-2430 GCF_049672845.1 Moheibacter sp. | reverse complement strand
AAGTTCTCTAAGCTGGTTTGATAGAATAGTTTGGGGGTAAATTTCTTCCGTCCTTGCATACAACAAGATACACATTTTTTTTTGATAATGGGGAGTTGTGCAACAAGCACATCGGTTTGGCGAAATGCGGGATTAAATACAAAGTTGAACTTCTCGCCTTTTTATCCGCCAAAAGCTGTTTGCTTTTGATTTTTTATTAAATTTACCAAAAGCCACAGCTTTTGCTTCGTTCGGTTCTGAATTGAACTTTCGCTCAATTCATCCCGCACTATCGCCAAGCCGCCAAAGCGTTAGCGGTAATTTTACCAAACAGAATGTTGAACATAAAAAAATATAATCCGATGAAGCTATAAGTAACTGTCCAAAATATATAAACTTAAACCTTTTCATTGCTTTCAAAAAGTAATGGAATTTTCTATTATTAACTTTTAAAAATTAGAAAAAATGACACAGTTACAAATGATTAACATAACAAAATCTATAGCTCAATATGACGAAAATGTTTCCGCTGTTTTTATGTATGGTTCATTTACCAAAAACGAAGGAGACAAATATTCTGACATCGAATTTTACATCTTTGTAAAAAATAAAGAAAATTTCTCGGCAGAAAAATGGGTAAATCAAATTCATCCTGTGGCTTTATATTTTATAAATGAATATGGAACCGAAGTTGCTATTTTTGAGAATTTGGTCAGAGGAGAATTTCATTTTTTAAAAACAGAGGAAATTGAAATTATCAAATCTTGGGACGGAATAGTTACATTTAGCGATTTTGACCAAATGAACCTAATCGACAAAGACGGACATTTAACGAAAACGCTTAATCAAATCAAAACGAAATCGCCCGAAAGAATAACAAATGAAAACATCTTGTGGTTAAGTCAATCATTACTGAATGTTGTACTGACAACAAGTAACTTAATTAAGCGAGAGGAATTTGCTCACGCTCATCATAGTTTATCAAACGTTCAGAAATATTTGCTCTGGCTTATTAGAGCAAGAATAAACAAAACCCAACATTGGGAAAGTCCGACTAAAAGTCTTGAAAAGGATATTGATATGACTTGGTATTCTGCGTATAAAACAATAACATCGGATTTAAATCCTAAAAACATAATTTTAGCTTTTGAAAACTCATTAAATTTATCGGAGAAACTATTTGACGAACTAAATATTGAAACAAAACTGAACGAAATCCTACACGAAATAAGAAAAAACTACCGCTAACAAAGGCTTGGCGCAATGGCGGGTTAAGGCAAAATTTGAAGTTTCGGCTTTCTATTTCGCAAAAAGCCAATTATATTGACTTTTTTCTTAAATTTATTCAATTAATTGGCTTTTGCTTACAGTGTCGCTAAATTGAAACTTTTCGCTTCAATTTCCGCCACTGACGCCAAGCCCCTAAACGTTAGCGGCAATACTTTCGGAAATTCCGTATAAAATCATAATTAATGAAAAATATTCAAATTTTATTCCTTTCACTTTTAACCACAGTCTTTTCTTTTGGACAAAATTCCCAATTAGAGAAATATAAAAAAGCTGAAGATTTTCTAAAAACAAACGAAGTACAAAATGCGTATGAAATTTTTAAAGAGTTAAATTCAGAAGTGTCTAAATCTGACACTTTATATAATTATGTAACGTGGTATTATGAAGCTGCAACTTCATATTTAGAAAATTCAAATCGTTTAAAAGAGAATTATCAAACATCTTTGAAATATGGATTAGAAGCATTGAATATTATTCAAAATAATAAAGAGTATTTTAATCCAACTTTTGCTGAAAAAGAACCTTGGATGGTCAAAAATATAGTTGTTTCATATTTTGGATTGGGAAAAATAGAAGAGGCTAAAAAATATAAAGAAATTTTATATCAATCTTATAAAGATAAGTCTTTGCCGAATGGTATTGATGGCTATTTTAATTTCGACTTTTTCAAATTTAAAGATAAAAATGTGTGGGGTTATGAATGGTTTCCAGAATTACCTGACAACAGATTTTCATCAAGTTTTACGAAAGTAGTTTATTATGTATATAGCACAAATGAGGATGGAACAGATAAAGACCAATTATATCGTTTTCACGTATTAATGTATCATCAAGAAAATAAGGATACAAAATTTGATTATCTTTTAGAAAGACAAATTGAAACGGATGAAGCTACAATAAGTGGTTCATACTATCAATATGTGTACAAGAAAGATATTGACTACAAGAAATTAAAGTCTGACATTATAGAAATATTGACAAAAGAAATAGAGCCTAGTAGCAGACGAACTATCCCAAAAAGAAAATAAGTACTGCCGCTAACATCGGTAACTGTTGCACAACTCCAAATTTTATTGAAAACAAAAATTCTTGACCTCGTTTAAGCTGTTTTAAGCGAGGTTTATTGTTGTCCAGAGTTTTGTTGCCGGATTTTTAGGATAG
>NZ_JBATWT010000014.1:0-1521 GCF_049672845.1 Moheibacter sp. | reverse complement strand
GGCCTCGTCCATCAGCTCAGGCTCCCTTGTCGGCCCCCGGGTCGAGCCCGGGGGCAGCCATGGTGGGTGGGGAGAGATCGGGGTAGGGGCCGATGGGCCGACCCCCTCACCCGTCTCGCGCTAGGCGCGATCCACCCTCTCCCACGAGGGGAGAGGGGTAGCCCGGCGGGTGGGGCGGCACTGAGTTTCCTTCTCCCCTTGTGGGAGAGGGTGGATCGCGCGCAGCGCGAGACGGGTGAGGGGGACCGGCCCCTCGGCACCTACCCCCACCCGTTCCCGCCCTCCGTGGCTGCCCCCGGACCTGATCCGGGGGCCAACAAGGGAGCCCGAGCCGGTGGAAACAGGCCACCGGGTCTTCGCCCGGTGGCAGCCCCGGTGAAGGTGAGAAAAACCAAGCCCTTCCCAAAAAACTCTCCCCGCTCCCTCAACCGTCCCCTATCCTTGCTCCCATCCCCGCCAGTCACGCGGCCCCGACGCAGGGCCGGGCGGGGAGGATCGGATGGGGAAGGCGTTCCCCTGCGTGGGTAGAAAATCGGCAGCCGGACCTGCAATATCGGTACCGCCTGAGACCGGACCCCCTAAGCAAGCCGATGCCGTGACGGGCGGCCCTTGGCTCCCCTGTTATCCCAACGGCTTGAGTCAAAGGCCGCCCGTCGCCGTGCAACCGTAAAGGCAAAAATGCCCGGGCGGCGCTTTCGCACGTCCCAGCTTGTTACGGCTTGCCGTCGTTCCAGTCGAAGCGCGGATGCAGCATATGGGTGAGGTCGGTCGTTTCCCCGGCGATGCGCCGCAGCAGCACCCGGCCCAGATTGCGGCCCGCCTCGACGAAATCCTCCTGCACCGTCTCGGCGGCCGGCTGGAACTGCATGAACATGGCCGAAGACTGCTTGGTGACCACATGGGCGTTTTGGCCCACGGTCTTGCCGGCCTCGGCCAGCCCCCCCAATACGGCCAGCGCGGAAATTTCCGAGGCGCAGACATAGCCGTCCGGGCCGTCCGGGCGGCGCGAGCGCTTGATGACGTAGTTGCGGATGGCGTCGGTGGGGCTTTCGAGGTTGATGTCGGCGGCGAATTCGCAGGCGATGCCCGCCTGCTTTGCCGCCCGCGTCATGCCCGCCTTGAGGTGGTCGGTATAGGTCAGCGCGCTTTGCGGCAGCACCATCGACACTTTTTTGCACCCCAGCGCCGCCAGCCGCAGCGTCGCGCCGTGGGCATAGGCCTCGTTGTCGAAATCGACGTAAGGATGCGGCTCCGGCCACAGCGTGCGCCCGTGGCTGACGAAGGGAAAATCGTTGTCGATGAGGAAGCGCACGCGCTCGTCGTAGAATTCCGCCTTGGAGAAGATCACCCCGTCGGCCATGCGGTTGCGCACGATATGGCGGATCGGCTCGATCGGCTCGACATGCCGGAACAGCGGCGTGATCACCAGGTGGTAGGCCGTGTCGCGCAGCGCCTCGGTGATGCCGGTCACCAGATAGGTGCCGAAACCATAGATCTGCTCGTCCGGCTCGAGGATGAGCG
>NZ_JBATWT010000013.1:0-1698 GCF_049672845.1 Moheibacter sp. | reverse complement strand
GCAATAGAACGCGATATCAAACGGGAAATCCAGTTCGCATTTAGGCTAAGGTTGTAGCCCGGAGCCGGCAGGACTTTCCCGCCGGCCGATTGCCAGACGGCCCGCGTGAAAGCGGGCCGTTCGGTTGGATTTCATCAGCTACTGAAAGAGCTTCATGGCGTTCAGGAGCGTTTGGAAGACGCCCATCAGCAATGGTATGCCTACGAAGATCCAGGCTGCCGCCACTTTCCAGGCCGGCGTGCGTACGATCGTGTCTGTCATTGCATGTTCTCCTTCATTCTGCCGCGGCAGCCAACGCGGCGCCGCCGGTTGCTTCAGCTTTGAGATGGTGGCGTTTGTCGACGGCCTTGATCAGCAAGTTGCAGGCGAAGCCAAGTCCTAGCAATCCAGCCATGATGTACATGGTCACGTTGTAGGCCTGCGCCTGAGCAATACCGTGGTTGATGTTGTATTCACGGATGTAGTTGATCAGGACCGGTCCGAAGATACCTGCGGCCGACCATGCGGTCAGGACGAAGCCGTGGATGGCGCCGACATATCTGACGCCGAACAAGTCCTTCAGGTAGGCCGGCACCGTGGAGAATCCGCCACCGTACATGCTGACGATAATCAGGAAGCAGAATACAAACAGCGGCACATTGCCGATGCCGGCGGCAAACGGCACGGTGATGTACAGGCAGATGCCGAGAATGAAGAATGTAAAGTAGGTGTTCTTGCGGCCGATGAAATCGGACACCGTCGCCCAGCAGAACCGTCCACCCATGTTGAAGATGCTCATGAGGCCGACCAAGCCAGCTGCCGCGACGGGCGTGATGACGCCGGGGAACATTTCCTGGCTCATCGCCGAGGCTTGACCAAGCACACCGATGCCAGCAGTGGTGTTCGCGCACAGCACGATCCAGACAAGCCAGAACTGCGGTGTCTTGATGGCGTCGTAGACGTGGACGCTGTTGGTCGTGATCAACTTCTTCGGCTGTGCCGGAGCAACGTAGCCATCAGGCTTCCAGTCCTTTGCAGGGACCCGCACCAGCGTGGCGCCCACCATCATGAAAAGGAAATATACGCAGCCCAAGGTGATGAAGGTATTCAGGACACCTACGTCGGTAGCCGTTGCAAACTTTGCCATCAGCCAAACAGAAAGCGGAGAAGCGATCATGGCGCCACCGCCGAAACCCATGATGGCCATGCCGGTCGCCATGCCTGGACGATCGGGGAACCACTTGATCAGCGTCGATACTGGGGAGATGTAGCCGATACCGAGCGCGCATCCTCCAAGGAATCCGTATCCGAAGTATATCAGCCAGATGTTGTGAAATTTCACGCCGAGAGCCGACACGAAGAAGCCGCTCGCCCACAAGACAACTGCCGTAAACCTTGCCTTGCGCGGACCGCCTTCTTCGACCCAGCGGCCGAATATTGCGGCGGACAATCCCAAGAACACCATCGCGATGGAAAATATCCATCCCAGTTCCGTCAGCTTCCAGTCCCCGGCGGCTGATTCAGTTATTCCCTGAAGCTTGGTCATCGGGAGATTGAAAACACTGAATGCATAGGCTTGCCCGATGCATAGATGGACGCAAAGTGCTGCCGGTGGAACGAGCCAACGATTGAATCCAGGCTTCGCCACAGTTCTGGATCTATCCAGAATGGGTATGATAGACTTCGAGAATTGCTCAGCAGAATCTAATCTTGCCACCT
>NZ_JBATWT010000012.1:0-176010 GCF_049672845.1 Moheibacter sp. | reverse complement strand
GTAAAATTTTTTAAATACTTTTAGAACTTCGAACCTTTGATGCCTGCCTTACAAAATTGACCGTTTTCTCTTTTTAGGCTTTTTTTCTTCTTTTCTATTATTTCAAATGAACTTCTCGTTTCTTAATCCCTCGCTTCAATCTCTTAAAGCGGGTGCAAAGGTAAGTGTTATTTTTAACTCTGCAAGTTTTTTGATGAAAATTTTTAAATAATTTTTTATTCGCTGATTTTTCATCTTTTTCAATCACTCTAAACCGTCTGTTTAAAGTCCCTTCGTTGTTGTTTTAAAGGAGTGCAAAGATAGAAATGTTTTTCAATGTTACGCAAAGGTTAGGGAATATTTTTTCAATATTTTTTCAATATTTTTTGAAATAATTTTCAGCGAATTAATTTTCAAGCAATTAGAAATCGTGAAAAGTGATAAAGGTCCAATTAGAAACTTTAAGATTCTACTTTCTTACTATATAGTTGGCCGTTTATTAAGCTTTTGTTAAGCTCAACAAGTTGATTGAAAAACAAAAAAGATTAAATTGGTTTTTGTTTGCGCCAAGGATGTGCAGGGCGGCGACCGTAGGGAAGCCGGTCTCGGCTCTGCCGAGACGGAACCCCGGAGCAGCCCGCCCGGGCGCCCAAATTAATTTTATAATATAAAGGCTGTATCAATAAAATTCTCCCAAATCGATTTTGAGGGAGATGATGTTGGAATAAAGTGCGATGCTCTGGTCGCCGACGTCTGTGAGTGCGTAGTCGATGGAAATGCCTTTGTAACGGAATCCGACGCCGATGTTGGGCTGAAAGGTGAGTTCTTTTTCGCCTTCAAAGGTGGTTTCGAATTGGAAGTTGTTTACGCCGCCCCGCAGGAAAACCATATTGTCGTAGCCGACTTCAAATCCGGCTGATGGTGAAATACTGAGGGCTCCGGTGGAGATCAGGTCATTGGTTTGGGCAAACTGAAAGTTCAGATCGACTTCGCCCAGAATGTTGAACTTATCGTTGAGTTGGAAGTTCTTCCCTACTCCGAATTGGAGTTTGGGAAGTGTAAGCTCTATGGTTTCTTCGGGAAGTTCGTTTACGGTTTGCTGATTTCCGGTTCCGGGTTCGGTGACTGTAATCGTATTTAATTCTTCTTCGTTGATGCTCCAAGCGTTGAAAGTGGTCGTGATATCGCGTGCCATCAGACCAAAATAGAAGTCATCCTGAGTTTGGTATCGGAAGCCAAGGTCGATCCCAAAGCCGAAGGAACTGGCAAATTTCCCGATGTGCCGATAAACAATTTTGGCATTTGCTCCGACGGCGATGTCGGAATTTCCAAGGAAATATCCGGCGTAACTCAGGCTCAACGCATAATCTGCGGTGGAAAATTTACTGATTCGATCGTAGTCGATGTTTCCTTGTGAATCGATAAGTTGAGTGGTATTTAAGATATCATCGACACCAAAACGGTACAATGAAAGCGCTACGACTGCATTGTTGTCAAGCGGCATAGCGCCGGCGAGATAATCGTATTTGGCAATTCCCTGAAAATATTCGGCGTGCATGGCTGCGATTTGTGGTCCGTGGTACACTTCGGTAAGTCCGGCGGGATTCCAATAAGCCGAATTCACGTCGTTGGTGTGCGCCACTACAGAATTACCCATGGCAAATGCGCGGGCATCTACTCCGATGCTCAGGAATTCGTTGGAATATTTACGTGTTACCTGTGCAAAACTGAAGATGCCGGCGAGTATAAATAAGGATGTAATTTTTAATTTCAAAGTAAAATTCTGGTTTCAAGTTTCAGGTTTAAAGTTTCAGGTTTTCTTGTCGTTGTGAAAAATAACTTTGAATTTGAAACTTTGAACATTAAACTAGTTTAGCTTGGCAAAAATCGAATGTTTTCTTTAAAACACAAAATCTTGTTTTTTATTGCGCTATCTTCGTTTTTCGAAATTTGTTTTTCGAAATTCGCAGAATTAATTAAATTAAATGAAACTTTTTACAATACCGAATTTATTGACGTTGGGAAATCTGTTTTGCGGGTGTTTGGCTGTTATTAGTTTATTTACATTACCCAATCAATCCGTTTTCGGCTCAAACGATCCTTTAATTATTGTATCTATATTATTATCAATTTCTCTTTTATTCGATTTGTTGGACGGAATGGTGGCGCGGGCGATGAAAATCAATTCGGAAATTGGTGTTCAATTGGATTCATTGGCAGATATGGTAACCTTTGGTTTTGTTCCTGGACTTATGATGCTTATTTTATTGGGTGATTTTGAAATAAATCCATCAGAAAGTAGTTTTCTACCATTTATTGGTTTCCTTATCACACTTTTCTCCGCCCTTCGTTTGGCCAAGTTCAATGTCGATACCGAACAATCTACTTATTTTAAAGGTTTGGCAACTCCGGCCAATACGATTTTGATTTTTTCGCTGTTCTGGATCCAAAACCAGAATGGATTTATCCTTTCAAAGGAATATGATTTGTACTTCTTAATTGGAATTACCCTTCTTTCTTGTTATTTATTGATCGCCAATCTTCCTTTGTTTTCTTTCAAATTCAAAGGTTTTGCTTGGAAGGACAATGATTATAAATATCTATTTTTGATTATCAGTTTGATTCTTTTGGTGCTGTTTCAAATGAATTCGGTGCCGTTCATTATACTATTATATATTATTACGTCGATTTTATTTAAAAAGAAAATTATTCATGTCGCTTAATTTACACAAACCTCTTTGTTTTTTTGATTTGGAAACCACCGGAATTAATATCGGTAAGGATCGAATTGTTGAAATTTCCGTTTTAAAAATTTATCCGAACGGCAATAAAGATAGCAAAACGCTTCGGGTCAATCCCGGAATTCCCATTCCGGTCGAAGCCTCGTCCGTTCATGGAATTACTGATGAAGATGTGGCTAACGAACCTTCATTCAAGGAAATTGCGCCACAAATTTGGGAAATGATGAAGGATTCGGACATTGCGGGTTATAATTCCAATCGGTTTGATGTTCCGTTATTGGCAGAAGAATTTCTGAGAAATGGATTTGATTTCGATTTGGAGAAACATAGATTGGTAGATGTTCAGGTGATTTTTTTCAAAAAAGAACCAAGGGATTTGACAGCGGCTTATCAGTTTTATTGCGGTAAAACCATGGAAAATGCCCATTCGGCCGAAGCCGATGTGGAAGCAACTTATGAAATTTTCAAAGCCCAATTGAAAAGATATGATGATTTAGAAAATGACATCAAATTCCTGAGCGAATATACTTCTCAGCGAAAAACAGCCGATTTGGCGGGAATGATTGGGATTGATGAAAAAGGAAATGAAATCTTCAATTTCGGAAAATACAAAGGTCAAAGTGTAAAAGAGGTATTTGAGAAAGACATGGGGTATTATGGCTGGATTCAAAATGCGGATTTCCCACTTTATACGAAGAAAGTTTTGACGAAAATACGATTAAGCCCCTCCTAACCTCCCCAAAGGGGAGGGACTATTCACCGTGTAACTTTAAACTTTGAACCTTAAACATTAAACAAAAAACCATGACTTCAAAAATTATTTACAAAGGCGGACTGCGAACTGAAGCTGTTCATTTGCAATCCGGGACGCAGATCGAAACCGATGCACCGACGGACAACAACGGAAAAGGCGAACGCTTCTCTCCTACCGATTTGGTGGCAACTGCTTTGGGAAGTTGTATGCTGACGATTATGGGCATCGCCGGAAATACACATGGCTATAAAATTGCAGGTACCGAAGTTGAAATTACCAAAATCATGACTTCCAATCCACGGAGAATTGGTGAAATTGTAGTAAAAATGACCATCAAAGGTCAGGATACTTATTCGGACAAAGAAAAAGCCATTATTGAAAATACTGCAATGACCTGTCCGGTTTTTCTTAGTCTTCATGAAGATGTGAAGAAAACAGTGGAGTTTTTGTGGCCTAAAAATTAATTCTAATGAATCTTATGAAAAAAAATTTACTTTTACTCCTACTCTTTCCTGCTCTGGTATTCAGCCAAATTTCCGAAAACCCTAAAATCAATACTTTTATTGATTCACTCGGCAGCGGTACAAATTATTTCTTTGTAGAAGAAACCCGCCCCGGGACTATAAAGGTGATGAAAAAAGAAGATATGCAGTATGATTGTATTGAAACACCCTATTATTGGTCTACTGATTTATTTTGGGAAGACAAAAATAGAAATTACTGGAGAAAATCGTTCTTTTCCTGCTCAGAACATACAGCAGAAAAAGTCGATGCAACTTATTTAAATTTTGTAAAAAACAACTTCGAAACAATCAAAAATGAAGAAGTTTTGGTTTACAAAACAAAGAATGACAGTATTTCTGGAGACAGAACTTATACATTTTTCAAAACTTCCAATCATGAACCTATAAAAAACTACGTTTTCCGTATAGATTCAGAGAAGATTTCCAAACGACTGGAAACATTCCGACTTACTACTCAAGGTGATAATCTGAACTATGAACACAATCAGAATTTAAAAATAGCAGAACTGGACAGAATGATTGGTATCAATGAATAGAACGAAGGTAAATTTAAATGCTTCACTTATTGCTTAATCCTATTTACTCATTAAAACTTTAAATTCACAATCTGTTATATATAACTTAAAACTTCCGTAAATTTGCACCCGAAATGAAAACTGTAGTAGTAGGATTATCGGGAGGAGTGGATTCCAGCGTTGCGGCTTATCTGTTAAAAGAACAAGGATACAATGTCATCGGGCTTTTCATGCGCAACTGGAACGATGCTTCGGTAACTTTGGAAGACGAATGTCCATGGATTGAAGACAGCGCTGATGCGCTGATGGTGGCCGAAAAACTGGGAATTCCTTTTCAGGTAATTGATTTAAGTGAAATTTATAAAGAACGCATCGTGGATTATATGTTTGCCGAATATGAAAAAGGAAGAACGCCGAATCCCGATGTTTTGTGCAACCGTGAAATCAAATTTGATATATTTCTGAAAACTGCTTTGGACTTGGGTGCAGATTATGTCGCAACCGGCCATTATGCCCGTCGTGAAGAAATGGAAATCAATGGCGAAAAGGTATTTCGCTTGATTGCCGGAAAAGATAAAAACAAAGATCAATCCTATTTTTTGTGCCAATTGAGCCAAGAACAATTAGCCAAAGCATTGTTCCCAATTGGAGATTTGGAAAAATCGGAAGTTCGGAAAATCGCGAAAGAACAAGAATTGGTAACGGCAGAAAAGAAGGATTCGCAAGGACTTTGTTTCATAGGAAAAGTAAGTTTGCCCGATTTTCTACAGCAACAATTGAAACCTAAAACCGGTGAAATCATTGAAATTTCGACTGAAAACGAAATTTATTCTCAACCAAAACCTCAGTTTTTTACCAAATGGGAAGAACTGGCTTATGAGTCGGAAGGTGTTGCTTATGAAAAAAGCTTTGGGGCAGTAGTCGGAAAACATGACGGCGCCCATTATTTCACCAAAGGCCAACGAAAAGGTTTGGGTGTAGGTGGAAAAATAGAGCCACTATTTGTGCTGGATACCGATGTGAAAGAAAATATCATTTACACCGGACAAGGGAAAAATCATCCGGGATTGTATAAAAAGGCACTTTATATTTCGGAGGAAGAATTGCATTGGGTCAGAGAAGATTTGAAATTAAATACCGATGAAACGATGGAAGCGATGGTAAGAATTCGTTATCGTCAACCTTTACAAAAAGCGGTTTTACACAAAGCCGAATCCGGTTTATACATTGAATTCGAAAAACCACAGTCGGCCATTACGGAAGGACAGTTTGCCGCCTGGTATTTGGATGATGAATTGATTGGGTCGGGCGTGATTAATTGAAATTAAAAAATCCGGACACTTCACTTCGAGAATCTCAGTGATCAGTTCGGATTTTAATTTTTTATTAAGTTAATTTATTTCGCAGGTGGTGGGAATTTAGCTAAAATTTCTTCGATAGCTTTGGGAATATCATCACCTTTAGTGTTCAGATTGGAAACATCCAGACCGCTTCCTGCTCCCTGCCATACCAAAATATTTCTTGCATTGTCTACAATATCGATGATGATGGTTCCGGAAGTATATTGATAAACCCTGGAAGGTCCACCCCAATAGGGTCCCCAATATCCGCCGTAATATCCATTGTCAATGTTGATTTTTTCTTTTGAACTTGCCAAAACATTGATATACAGTTGAGGATTATCCGATTTTGTAAAGCCTTTCGCAGCCATCTGCACATCAATTGCAGCAAGAATTCTTCGTTTATCCAAATCGTTTAGTTCCAATTTATCAATTCCTTTCTGATGAAAATTATAGGTTTTATACGTATTAAAATCGGTCGCGCGGTCAAAATCATAGGTCACGCGAACAGTATTACAAGAAGTCAAAAAGACAGCCGCAATTAAAAAAGCAAATAAAGAATACCATTTCATTTCGTTCAATTTAAGTTTCTAATTTACCACAAAAATCGTTCCCAGTGAGAATTTGTTTGTTAAAAATTGGATTAATAAAAAAACCCGGCAGAACCGGGTTTAGTATAAATGTTTTTTTATTATTCATTTAGTTAAAAAAATAACTCACACCTAAATTCAGGACAGAAGTGTGATTATTGGATTGAGCCCAATCATTTTTAACTTGATCCACTAATCCATAAGAATAACGCAATGATGCTTCAAATTGGCGGTTAAGGCTGAATCCTACTCCTAAAGAAACACCAAAATCAAAGCCACTGTATTCATTATCTTCAGCCTCGTTAGGATAATCTAAAGCTTCCGTATTATCAGCCACCATAAACCCAAGATACGGACCTCCTAAAACAAAAAACTCACTGTCCGCATCGGTAAAATAAAGTTTCATATTCAAAGGAACATTGATATAACTTAAAAATATTTTTTGTCTTTCATATGATCCATCTGCCCTTCTTGGTTCATCAAATTCTCCCTGAGCTGAATAATTTATCTCAGGTTGGAAAAATAAAATATCGTTATTTGTAATAGGGATTAGCCCTAATGCACCTACTTGGAAACCACCTCTGGAACGAGAATTTCCGTGAACATCAGTAATGTTGGTCATGCTACCACTCACACGAGCTCCAAAACGAATCTGTGCCTGTCCTATTTCTGCAAAAACTAAACAGATTATCGCTGTAAATATTATTTTTTTCATTTTTTCTTGGTTGATTTTTTATCTTACAAATATAAACCTATAATTCAAAACGCAAAAAAGTCCGAAAAATTGATTCCGGACTTTTTTTTATTTCTTTATCAATAATTAACCTAAAACTTTTGCAACAGTTTCACCAATCTCAGCTGGAGAATCTACTACGTTGATTCCGCACTCTTTCATGATTTCCATTTTGGCTTGAGCTGTATCGTCTTTTCCTCCTACGATAGCTCCGGCATGTCCCATGGTTCTTCCTTTTGGTGCTGTTTGTCCGGCGATGAAACCTACAACCGGCTTTTTAGAGCCGCTTTCTTTGTACCATCTAGCAGCTTCTGCTTCCAATTGTCCACCGATCTCACCGATCATTACGACCGCTTCGGTATCCGGGTCGTTGATGAAAAGTTCCAATGCTTCTTTGGTGGTAGTTCCGATGATAGGGTCTCCTCCGATTCCGATTGCAGTTGAAATTCCGTATCCGGCTTTTACCACTTGGTCCGCTGCTTCATAAGTCAAAGTTCCGGACTTGGAAACAATTCCTACTTTTCCTTTTTTGAAAACAAATCCGGGCATGATTCCCACTTTTGCTTCGTCAGCCGTGATAACTCCCGGACAGTTAGGTCCGATTAGCGTTACATCACGATTGTCAATATACGCCTGAACTTTCACCATATCTGATACCGGAATTCCTTCGGTAATACAGATGATGACTTTAATTCCTGCATCGGCAGCCTCCATAATTGCATCTGCGGCAAATGCCGGCGGAACAAAAATAATACTTACATCAGCACCGGCTTTATTTACCGCGTCTTCTACTGTGTCAAAAACAGGCTTACCCAAATGTTCTGAACCACCTTTGCCCGGTGTTACGCCACCAACCACGTTGGTTCCGTATTCAATCATTTGTTCTGCATGGAAAGTTCCTTCCTTTCCGGTAAATCCCTGTACGATTATTTTTGAATCCTTGTTTACTAAAACTGCCATTACTTATATTTTTGGTAGCGCAAATGTATTGATTTTTCATACTTTTGGCAAATACTTTCACGTGATTAATATTACATAAGATTTTTTTCTCAATTATGAAGCATATACTTACCTATATTACACTATCTCTTTGTTCAATTGCCTTTTCTCAAATTACAGTTTTTAATTCTGAGTTAAATGACTCTATCAATTATTTTCTTTCCAATCAAGAGCAATCATTGGAAATTACGCAACCTATGTTCATTATCAAAGGAAAAGCTTATCAAAATGAAAAAGAAATCCCAGAGAAATTCAGACTATTTGAGAAAAAAGACATTCAAAACTTTACATTTTTGGGAGAAGAAATTGATGACTTAGAAAAACTTTGGGGACCCAATGCTAAAAACGGTGTTTTGATTTTTGGGCTAAATGAAAAAGCCACAACAAAACAGAAAGACATTAAGGATAGCAATATTATTTATATTTTCGATGGGAGCATAATACCACAAAAAGAAATCGAAAAATTAAATAAAGACTCGATCAAGTCAATCCAAGTTCTGAAAAACAATTTTTTATTATATGATGGACAATTTTATGACGGAATTATAATCATAACTCCTTTTATTTCCATTAAATAAATTATCTTTCCGACAAAGCATACAAAGCAAAACTCGCCAGCCAGTGTTCGCCTTCGTAACTTCCGTCGGTAATCGAAGGTAAAGAATAAGCCAGATGTTTGTCGCCTTCTTGTTTTAAATGCCCGTATTCGGTGGGAATTTCGTTTGCAAGCCGATAAAAAACCCAGGCACGTGCGAAATTCAGTCCGTCCAAATGAACCAAATGTCCATCTTCCCGATCCGAAACTTTACCTACGCTCATCGAAAAATTACGATTTTTTAACTCCGGCAAGAAATCACTGATCCAAAACTGAAATTCATCCCTTGGTAAAACCCTTTGCATTAAAGCGACTTCTTCCAAACAAGGCGAAAGGAAATCAAATCCATCAGGCTCCCAAGAAATAGGACATTTTTTATCTTTCAAATAAAGTTTTCGTGCGGTTTTCTCAATGACCGATTTCAATTCTTCATTTTTAGATGAAACAGCATAATCATAAGCAAAACTCATCCCGAATGCCGAATTGGTATGTGTTCCCACTCGTAAAGGATAATTCAGTTTGGGTAAAAACTCTTTGTATCTTTCGATAATCAAATCGCTCAAAGGCTGAAGATTTTCTGCCATTTCATTTCCTTCTTCCAAATCCCAGCTATCGAGTTCTTGTTGTAGTTTCAAAAGCCAACTCCAACCGTACATCCGTTCGTAGGAATATTCCTGTTCACGGTTGAAATAATCTAGTTCGCCCTGAATATTTTTTTTGGAAATATTTAGTTTCAATTGATCAATTATCGAATCTCTATGTTCCAATTCCGGAAAGTCTTTCAGTAATTTAACCAGCGACCAATGTCCGTGCACGGAAGAATGCCAGTCAAAACAACCAAAGAAAGCGGGATGTAATTCGCGCGGCGTTCCCAGATCTGCGGAATCATTGAGCACTTGGCCTGTTTTATTGGGATATTCGACCTGAATACATTTAAGTGGCAAAGTTGCAAGTCGATTGGCTTGAGTAGAATCCAAAGTCACTAGATCTTCCGGAACGACCGTTTTCACGGTTTTTTCAATTTTTCCGGGTTGTTCAACGGTTTGTGTTTTCTCGTCGCATGAAAGAATCATAAAAGGAATTACCAGAAAAATCAAAAATCTTTTGTTCATTGGGAAATATAATTTTTCCTAAAGATATAAAATCCTTGTCAAGATTCAGAATCTTGACAAGGCAAAAGCATTAATTTAATTCCAGCGCTTTTAATTCACCGTTGGAGGTAACGACATAATAATTTTTCTTCTCTTTTTCTTTTTTCACATAAGTTATTTTTAAGTTCATCAGAAACTGTAAACCTACTACCGGCGTAGAAGCATTTAATATTTTATCAAAGGAATTGGAGTCCAAACCATCAAAGTAAAAGGAATTGGATTTTCTTTCTTCTTTTCGAACAATTACTGAATTATTGTTGTAATAATTCGAATAAGAAACGGTTCCGGACTCGTAAGCCTGAAATTTTTTGTATTGATGTCCGGGTTGAACCGAAGAAAAATTAATGGAAATCATGGGCTCCATTTCCCAATCGGACTCGTTTAAGTTCAATAATTTCAATCTTTCTTTTTGTATTTTCATCGCTTCTTTCAACATTTCTTCATAAATCGCATTTTGATTTTCCACATAATATTCAACATTGATGATGTTGTGAATCTTTTCTTTGGAAGCTAATTCCAGAATTTTATCAAATAACTCCAAACGACTTAATTTAAAAATGATGTTCTTTTTGATTTCAAATCCCACATCCACTTGTTGGATGTCAATTCTTTCTCCTTCTGAATCCGAAACATAATCGTAAATCTTGGTTTGAGAAATAAAATCTACATAAACATCTGACTTTTTAATTCCAATTTTGGAAATTGATTTCATGAAATTTTCAATTCTCTGATTGATTTGGGTATTACAAGCTTCCACCGAAGTGTTTTCTTCATTTACGCCCAAAGTGACGACGTAAACATCTGCTTGGATATTATTTAAAATGTTCACTTCAAAACTCAAAGCATCTTTTGACATTTGGATTTTAGGCGAAATGGAATTGCTAATTGTTAAATTATGTAGATGAGAATTCGAAGAATTGTTTCCACCATACAATTGATTTCCTCCAATTTGTGCCATACAAATTGAAACCAGACCACTTAATAAAAATGATAATTTTGTTTTCATATTTTTAATTTTTCCGCAAGTTTAGGACTGAAGAGAAAGTGTATCACTGCAAAACAACTTTCCATTGACTGTAAACTTATTCCGTAGTTTTACAGTAGATTTACAGCAGTTAAAATTTCTTTTCGAATTAATTTTGAACCGGATAAATGAATGAACTCAAAGATTTTCAGGAACTGAAAAAGCGGATTTTGGTGACTTACCAAAGTTACTATCCGCAATTTCAGGGCGATTGGAAAAGTTTCAGTTCAAAAGATATTCGTCAGCTCATTGATTTAATCGAAACGGAACTCAAGGAAAGGGTCAGCGAAAAGTGGATTTACACACATCTGAAACCGGAAGCCAATGAAAAACTTCCCCGAAAAGATATGCTGGATATTTTTTCAAGGTTTTCTGGATTTGCCGATTGGGATGATTTTAGGTTTCAAAATCGATCGGATTCCGAAGAATTGCTCGCAAAGGATGGCAAGCTTCCCAAATCCAAACAAAGATTATTGGCTTTTGGATTGGTTTTATTTGCGGTTTTGGTAACGGTGGCTTATACTTTTTATAATAAATCAGAACCGAAAACCATTCAAATTAAAAATGAGTTTACAAAAGAACCGGTTCAAGCGGAAGAGCTTCAGGTTTTCAAGGTTTCAAAAGATGAGAAAATTCCGGTTGATTTGGGGAATTCAAGCTTTGAGGTAGATACAAATTCGGAAAAAATCATCATTGAAAGTCCTTATTTCGAAACGAAAGAAGTGGAAATTTCCAAAACGGATCAAGAGATTTTGATCAAGCCGGAAGATTATGCGATGGTTTTGAAGAATTTCATTCATTCGGATTTGAAGGATTGGGAAAACCGCAAGGAGAAACTCGAGAAGATTTTGTCGGAAGATTTGGAAGTCATCCTGATGCTGAAAGAAAATCTGGGTGCAGAATATTTGAACAAAGAGGAGTTTTCGGGAAAATTAATCGTTCCGACTTCTGAAACCAAGAAGATGAAAATCCTGAATCTGGAAACCAATGATAAGAAACAAATAAATTTCATCAGAATTCAAATCTTATGAAACTAAAAAAAATAAGCATAGCCTCTCTGTTTTTTCTTTCGGGAATTCTTTTGGGACAAGCCGTTCCTGAATCTCCGAAAGGAATCAAAGCCAATTTTTCCATGCGAAGTATAGAGGCTTATCAGGAGAATTCTCAAAATAAATTGGAGGAGTTTTATGAATACCTTTCGATTTATTCGTCCGAAACAAATGTGGAATTGAAAAAGCAAATCCGAGAGAATATCTTGGCGATGGCTGATGCCCAGATGCGATTCAGAGATTTTACAAAATCTACTCAACCCGAAATCGGTTTCATTGAATTCTTATCTAAAATTGAGAATAAATCGTATCGGTTTGAAATCAAATCAGGTCAAAATTCCAGAGAATTGGGACTTAATGAGTGGGTTAACTCTTATGTTTTGGTCGTTTCGAACCAACAAATTCGCACAGAATTCGAAGTAAATCAAATCATCCGTTTTGAACCCCTAGAGAAGAAGTTTGGCTCGAAATCCAAAACGGTTTGGGAAATTAATTTGGGAGATATTCAGAATTAAAAATCATTTTTTTTCAATTCCTTATTTATCATCCGGTAATTATAGTAAAATGCTATAAATAAAAAAATAGGGATCAACAAATACATGTATTCTTTTAAATCTGTGAATTCATTCGTTACCATATTTGCTCCATAAATAAATATTCCAATTGGTATTGATCCAATAATCCAATAAATGACTTTGGTTATTTTATCATGAAAATAAAAGTAAATTGTAGAAGAAACTAAAAATGGCACAGAAACAATAAGAAAAGTATATTGGATGTATTCTATTGTAGCAAATTCAATAATTTTATCAACAGTTAAGCTTTGAGTTTCAAAGAAGTCTATTAAAGTATGAACTCCTATTCTTAATAAACAAAATAAAATTGTAAAAATAATTGTACGATATAAGATTTTAACTATTGGCATCCTAAAATACTTAAAGGTTGATTATAAATTAATACATTGTTTACTTTTGTCCAATTTGGTCTCCATGTTACAGGAGTTTCTTTAATAACTGTATTAGAGTAAGTATTATTATCATCTTCCAAACAAGAAAATAGTAAGCTCGTTGCACAAAGCAACAGTAAGTAAATTGTCTTTCTCATGTTAAAGTTGTTTAAGGTTTTTAAAATTAAATAAAATGTTAATGAATTCCAAATATAGAAAATACAATATTAAAATATAGCATTTGTGCTATAATAATTTTGTCTTGCAATCTGCACTTTCGTTCTGTGAAAGAAACCAAGAATGAAGAATTCATCATTGCTTTTGGCAAAAATCTCAGAAAATTAAGAAAATCAAAAAATCTGAGCATGGAACAGCTCGCCCATTTGTGTAATATTGAATACTCACAGATAAGCAGAATAGAGCTTGGTCAGATAAACACCACACTCAATACAATAAAAATTCTGGCAGATGGTTTGGAAATTCAGCCTAAAGAACTGTTGAATTTTGAATCATAAAAAAGGGAACTCTTTTCAGAATTCCCTTTGGGTATGGTTTAGTTCACTTAGGTTCTCGAAGTGAACGATTTAATTAATATGGATATTCGTAAATTTTTGATTCGTGGAAGTAAGGATGTCCTTTTGCTTCCAAGTTCAATTTACTGATAGCGTTCATTACAAAGAACACAAACAATCCGGCTACGAAAAGTAATGCTCCGATTTCCAGGAACCCGAAATTATGGAATGCTCCAACTGAAGCCGGCATAATCTGGTTGTAGAAATCCCAGTAGTGACCAAGGATGATTACAAATCCCATTACAAAAACCAAAGTAACTCTTCTCTTGATACTTGAACTGATCATGATCAATAATACAGCTACGAAGTTTACCGCCAACATCCAGAAATATCCGTCGTATTGCGTAATTCTTTGTTGGAAATATTGAACTTCTTCAGGAATGTTGGCATACCACTGAAGCATGAACTGTGCAAACCACAAGTAAGTCCAAAGTAAGCTGAATCCAAACATATATTTGGCAAGGTCGTGCTGATGGTTATCGTTGAACAAAGGCAAAGATCCTTTTCTATTCAAGTAAATAGCGATGATTGCCATTGCTGAAACTGAAGCAACCAAATAACTCACCATTCCGTACCACATAAACAATGTCGAATACCAGTGTGGGTCAAGTGACATGATCCAGTCCCAAGCCAATCCGGCAGTGGTAAGTGAAAACACGATGATGAACAAAACTGATCTGGTATAAAGCTGACTGAATACTTTTCTGTCGCCAGTTTCATCCAATTTTTTAGTGGTTTTCTTAATCCAAACCATAAAGATAGTCCAAAGGGCAACGTATAAAACCGAACGGATTAACCATCCCGGAACGTTTAACCAAATTTTGGATTTGGTCGCGATAAATTTATCGTACGTATCACTGTTTACATCAATCAATGTAGGATCCATCCAGTGGTAAAGATGGTTTCCATGTAATGCTGCTGCAAAAACAATGATTAATATTATGATTCCTCCGACAGGAATAAAGGAAGCGATTCCTTCCATCACACGGGTTACTACCATTGACCAACCTGCATTGGCTACAAATTGAACCGATAAAAAGAACAAAGCTGCACCCGCCATACCAAAAGCAAGGAAAGCAGGAACCAGAACTGCAGCCCAAGGACGGTTTGCAACCTGGTGTTCATAAATTTTAAACTGAGCCTCATTCACAACTCCGTCTTTACCGTCTTTTGGATTCAGTTTTTGAAATTCGGCTGTTTGATATTCCCCATAAAAAAGCTGAGGATTTTCTTTGATTTTATCCGTAATAAAGTCAGGATTTGCCTGATCTTGAAAATTCAAAAATAAACCAATTGCATAAATCAAGATACCTACACCTATTAGTGCAAATGAGGTCATTTTCAATCTTGGAGAAAACGTATACTGCATGATATTTCTTTCCTTTATTGATTATTTGTATTATCCGTTGTCGTTTCCGCTTCATCTCCGGCAGTTGTGGTTGTCGGAGATCCAGCTGCAGCCGGCGCACCTGCTGCCTGCAAGCTTTTTGCTCTCAGGTTCATTACATATTCCGCAACTCTCCAGCGGTCAACCGGTGTAAGTTGTGGTGCATAAGGTCCCATCGCATTCTTCCCGTACATAATCACATGATAAACAGAACCTACAGAAAGTTCTCTTTCCCCATAAGTCGGAACTCCCGAATATGCTTTGGTTTGTACGATTGATCCTTGTCCGTCACCGGTGTCACCATGACAAACCGTACAGGTCTGACCATATAATTTCTCCCCTCTTTCCAAATCCTTTTTGCGATTGGCAGGATCCAATGGCGAGGTTGTGATTGCTTTAGATTTATTATAATCTTCCAAAGTATTTTTCAACTCCCAAGGTAAGATCATTTGTTCGTCTGTTCTTTCCACAGAACCCTGAGCGGGCCAAAGCGCCGTAATCTGACGACGGTCGTTGAACAAAGGAACGTTAGATTTTTCCCCGTTTCTTTCCGGCCAGTATTCAAAGTCCGCCTCTGAATAAGGGTCGTATGCTACCGGATAATACATATCGGGCATAAACACGATGCTTGGATTTCGTTTTTTCCCTGAGCAGGAACTCAACGAAAAAGCGACGCCAACTAATAATAAATATATGAATCCTCTTTTCATTTCTAAATCTTATTGAACCGGGCTTAAATCTCTTACAGTTACTTCTACAGCTCCGGTATTAATAAATGCTTCTTTCACTTTGTCCACATCACTTGACTCGATTTCCATCAGGAATTTGTCATCAGTCGTACGCGGATCCGGATTCTGAGCTTTAGCTCCCGGATATAATTTATTACGAACCAAAAAAGTCAATGACATAAGGTGAGCCGCACAGAAAACCGTCAACTCAAACATAATCGGAACGAAGGCAGGCATGTTTTCCAACCAAGTAAAAGATGGTTTACCTCCAATATCCTGCGGCCAGTCGTGGTTCATCATAAACCAAGTCATGGTCGTGGCAAGCGTGGTTCCGTACAATCCGTAAAAGAATGCGGCATCGGAAATACGGGTTTTTTTCAGTCCCAATACTTTGTCTAGTCCGTGCACCGGAAAGGGTGTATAAACTTCTTTGATTGCGATACCTTCCTTATTGAAAGTCTTAACGGCATTCAATAATTCGTCGTCGTCACCGTATAGGCCGTATATAGTTTTAGTGCTCATGTTGATGATCGTCTTCTGTATGATGTTTTTTATAACTTTCTCCTGATGATTTCAAAATCGTCTTTAATTCAGCTTGTGCAATAACCGGGAATGTACGTGCATACAAAAGGAATAACACAAAGAAGAATCCGTTTGTTCCGATGAAAATCCCCACGTCCACAAATGTTGGCATAAACATGGTCCATCCACCCGGTAAATAGTCACGTGATAAGTTCACCACAATAATATCGAATCGCTCAAACCACATCCCTGTATTTACTACAATTGAGATAATGAAAGTCCATACGAAATCTCTTCTGATTCTTCGAATCCATAATAGTGCAGGAATTAATACGTTACAAAAGATAAGCGCCCAGAATGCCCACCAATAAGGACCTACTGCTGCTCCCGGCGAGAAGTACATAAAGTCTTCATATCGGCTTCCTGAATACCATCCCACCCAGAATTCACTCGCATAAGCCACAGCTACCATACCACCTGTTACGATGATTACGATGTTCATTAATTCAATATGTTGACGAGTGATATACTCTTCAAGGTGCATAACTTTACGCATCACACTCAAAAGTGTCTGTACCATGGCAAATCCGGAGAAAATAGCCCCCGCAACGAAGTACGGCGGATAAACGGTGGAGTGCCATCCTTTGATTACCGAAGTAGCAAAGTCAAAGGATACAATGGTGTGAACCGAGAATACAAGTGGCGTACATAAACCTGCCAATACTAAAGACAGTTCCTCATGTCTTTGCCAGTGTTTGGCTTTTCCACCCCATCCCATACTAAGGATTCCGTATATTCTCTTTGAAAAAGGTTTTTTTGCACGGTCACGAATCATCGCAAAGTCAGGAATTAATCCCATGTACCAGAATACAACCGATACCGAGAAATAAGTTGAAATCGCAAATACGTCCCACAATAGCGGTGAGTTGAAGTTTACCCAAAAAGAACCGAAGTTATTCGGAACTGGGAAAACCCAATACCCAACCCATGGACGTCCCATGTGGATTACCGGGAACAATGCTGCCTGAACAACGGCAAAAATGGTCATCGCCTCAGCAGAACGGTTGATGGACATTCTCCATTTCTGACGGAAGAGTAACAATACCGCAGAAATCAAAGTTCCTGCGTGACCGATACCTACCCACCAAACGAAGTTGGTAATATCCCAGGCCCAACCGATGGTTCGGTTAAGACCCCAAACGCCAATCCCAGTACCAATGGTGTAGGCAATACATCCCAAACCATATAAAAAGGTTACCAATGCTATACTGAACGCCAGCCACCATAATTTACCCGATTTATTTTCAATCGGCCGGGCAATGTCCACCGTAATATCATGGTAGGTTTTATGTCCTATAATTAAAGGCTCTCTAACCGGTGATTCGTAATGTGACATATTTCTTTCTAACTTATTTCTTATTAAACTTAAGCCTTCTCTGTTCTGTTTTTAACTTTAACGTGATAGAATACGTTTGGTTTTGTACCCAATTCTTCGATCACACGGTAAACGCGGTTGTCTTCGCTCAATTGTTTTACCTCACTGTTATCGTCATTGACGTCACCAAATACCATTGCTCCAGTTGCACAAGCAGAAGCACATGCTACGGAATCTTTAAATTCTTCATCGGTAACTCTTCTTCCTTCTTTCTTGGCTTTCAAAATCGTCGCCTGTGTCTGTTGAATACAGAATGAGCATTTTTCCATTACCCCGCGTGTTCTTACGACTACATCAGGATTCAATACCATACGACCCAAATCGTCATTCATATTGAAATCGAATTTGTCGTTCAAGGCATAGTTAAACCAGTTGAAACGTCTTACTTTGTAAGGACAGTTGTTGGCGCAATAACGGGTTCCCACACAACGGTTGTAAGCCATCATATTCTGACCTTGTTTACCATGTGAAGTTGCCGCAACCGGACAAACCGTTTCACAAGGAGCGTGGTTACAATGCTGACACATCATCGGTTGGAAAATCACATCCGGATTTTCTGCACCCGGCTTGATCAACCTTTTGTACATCGCAGCTTCTGTTTTGTCTTCTCTTGCGTCTTCAGTCAATCCTTCCAACTGAACTTTCTGCGTTCGGGTGTTGTTGGTAGTATCGGAATAGTAACGGTCAATTCTCAACCAGTACATATCTCTCGACATACGCATTTCTGCTTTACCTACAACAGCTGTATTGTTTTCTGCCTGACAAGCGATGATACAAGCACCACATCCCGTACAGGCATTCAAGTCAACCGACAAATTAAAGTGAGGTCCAACCGAACGATCATGTACACGCCAGATGTCAACTTCTCCCACAGGCGAAGTTCCTCTCCAGGTTGGCATTACTGCCGGCTCGTTCCATTCCTCAACCGGTTTGTTTAAGAAGTCGGCCAAAGTTGCTTGTCTTGCGATTTCATATCGGCCCATCAGAGTATTCTGCATCTGCATACAAGCAAATTCATGTTTCTCGCCCTGCGCCGTTCTTTCGATTTTCACATTGGTAACGGCCATGCTCCCGTTTGCATAAATCGGATAAGCATTTACACCGACTTTGTTACAAACTTTTCCACCTTTGGTTCTTCCGTAACCAAGTGCCAGACCCACAGTACCGATGGCTTGTCCCGGTTGAATAAATACAGGAACTTTTTCAATGGTCTGTCCGTTGGCAGTGATATTTACATAATCTCCGTCATACTGCATACGTCCGTTTTTAACGTTTGCATTTTCAGAAGTTTTGATATCAAATTTATCCGCATCCATTGGGTTTAACGTAATATAGTTATCCCATGATGCACGTGTGATTGGGTCCGGTAATTCCTGAAGCCAAGGGTTATTGGCCTGTCCTCCGTCTCCGATTCCACAACTTGTATAAAGTTGAAGTTCCCATTCAGAAGCTTTGGCTGAAGCTAATTTATCTGCAGCCGCAGCAGCATTTCCTGAAGCAGTGATAGAAGCAGTTTCGGCAGATTCATTGTATCCATTGTACAATGCTTGATTGAAACTATATCCTAACTGAGGTAAAATGCTTGCTTCCCAATTTGCTTTTAAATATTTGTAAAATTCAGTTGCAGGTTGCTGATAAGATGGTTTTGGCATTACAAGTTCCACTTTATTCGGATCCTGATTTACCACCAGCGTATCGGCAGCAGCCGCATCAGTCGTTACGGTATCTTTCATCCAGGTCAATAATGAATCCTGGAATTGTCTTGTATCAAAAATTCTTTGAATCGTAGGTTGCTGGAGTGTATAAACACCCGTAATCGGATTGATGTCATTCCAGGCTTCCAAAATATGTGGAACCGGTGCAATCACATCCGCATAAAAAGCAGTTTCGTCCAGTTTTTCAGACATTGCTACTTTCAGACCGATTTTGGAAAAAGCTCCTGCAATTTCTTTTGATTTCGGATGGTTGTAAACCGGATTTGTTTGGAACATTAAAAGCGCTCCAACATTTCCCGCTTTTGCATCTGTTATGAACTGATCAAAAAGTTTATCGTTTGATTCTTTTAATAAAGTCACTTTGGTTTTGGAAACTGCTTCTGAATTAATCAGCTGATTAATTGCAAAACAAAGCGCATAAGCTTCCTTGTTTCCATCTGCAAGTACAACTGCCTTGCTACCTTTTGCTTTGATTTCACTTACGACAGAAGCTGCTACTTTGTCTGAAGTTGAACCGGTAAGCCCTTTGTAAACTTCAGCCAGCGTTCTCAGCACATCTGTCTGTTTCATTGGATGGCGCGTATCTGCATTGGCACCGGTCATAGACAAATTACTTTCCACCTGAATGTGACGAAGCATATTTTTGCCCGGTCTGCGAGCTTTTGCGTATCCGTGTTCCGCCGCTCCTCCGTTGTAATCACCAAGGAAATCTGCATTGAAAGAAACAACAAGTTCTGAATTTTCAAGGTTGTAGAACGGCAATACGCGCTGTCCGTAAATTTCTTCTGCCGCATCCAATGCCGGCGAATAATTTACAGCGTCATACACTACGTGTTCAACAGTCGGATATTTAGCTTTGAAATCTGCAATTAGCTTTTTGGTAGTCGGACTTGGCAAAGAAGAAGTCAAAATGACAACTTTTCTTCCGCCCACAGCTTGTAACTTTGCCAAAACCTCTTCGTCAAGATTTTTCCAGGATACCGGTTTGAAAGAGTTTCCACTCTTCATCAACGGACCTCGCACTTTGTCTGAATCGTACAGAGAAAGTACGGATGCCTGAACCCTTGCATTGGTTGTAGCAAAATATTTCGCTGATTTATTGGTTGTAATACGGATGGGACGACCTTCTCTGGTTTTCACCAAAACGTTGGCATAATCATATCCGTCAAAAATGGTGGACGCATACCAAGTCGGTACGCCCGGCGTAATTGAATCCGGTTTCACCACATAAGGAATTGATTTGATTACAGGCGCCTCACAAGCTGCGAGTGTCACAGCTGCTGTACTGAATCCCAATAATTTTAAAAAATCCCTTCGCGAAGTCTGCGTTCCTTCCATTGCCTCTTTGTTTCCAAGGAAATCTTCCACCGGAACCTCATCTGCAAATTCATTGGACGCTAATTGTTCAGTTAAATTTGGATTATTTAACTCTTCGACACTTCTCCAATATGTTTTCTTAGAAGCCATTTATACCTCTTAATTTATATTTTAATAATGACATTTTCCACACTCCAGACCACCGATCGCATCAACTGTAATCTTAGCCCCATCACCATACTCTTTCTTAAGTTTTTCGTGAAGTTCAGCGTAGTATTGACTGTTATATTCGTTTGACATATCAACTTCGGTGGTACGGTGACATTCGATACACCACCCCATCGTAAACTGATTGGCCATTTTCAATTCATCCATTTTTGTAACATCACCGTGACAAGCGAAACACACTTGACTGTTTCCCGGCAGGTTTAGTTCTTTTGCATTCGGAATCGTTCCGTCTGCAATTGCCTGAAGGATCGCTTTTTCTCCCGCCACTACGTGTTGCTGGTGGCTGAAGTACACAAAATCAGGCATATTGTGAATTCTCACCCATTCGATTGGTCTTTGTTCTCCTGTAAAAGAATTGGTTGCAGGATCCCAACCGATGGATTTATACATTTTCTGAATTTCTCCGGTGTAGAATTCTTTCACATCATCTGCACTTGCAAAGCGTCCGCTTTCCACTAGATGCTCTTCATAATAATCACCTTTGTATTCTTTAATTGTTTTGTGACAGTTCATACACAAGTTTGGAGAAGGAATCCCTGAAACTTTTCCGTATTTAGCACTTGAGTGACAATACTGACAGTCAATCCCCTGAACTCCTGCGTGAATCTGGTGAGAGAAATAGATTGGCTGTTCCGGCTCATATCCTTTATCTACCCCGATTCCCAGCATGAATTTCCACAAACCAAATAAGGTAAGGAACAACAAGGCAATAAGAGAAAGTTTAAATACTTTGTCATATTTATTGATGAATTCGGCAAAGCTGAATGCCACTTCTTCATCGTCTGGAGCAAGTTCTTCGGCTCGTGTAAGTTTTACCAATGCGTTCAATCTTATCAGAATCCAGATAAGAAGGACCGACAGAATAAAGAATCCCACGATTACAATACCACTGGAAGCTCCACCTCCACTTGACTTAGCTGCTTTAGCCGCTTCGGCTGCTGCTTTCGCATCAGCTTTTGCTTTTTCAAAAGCTTCCTGTCCCGCTTCCGGATTCATTGAAAACGTAAGGATATCATCTATATCCTGATCGCTCAAAGACGGGAAAGACAACATTTCCTGACGGTTGTATTGCTCGTACACCTTGTTGGCATACGCATCACCTGATTCGCGAAGTGCTTTGTTATCTTTGATCCAGGCATGCAGCCATTCTCTGCCCACACCGCCTTCTTCTTTCACTCTGTCGACTACGCCACGAATCTGCGGACCAATAAGTGTTCCGTCAATTTGGTGACAAGCAGTACAATTGGCTTGGAATAATTCATATCCTTTCGCGCCATCGCCCGTGATTTCATCCTGTGAATAAGAGAAAGTGAAAATGGCCAAGAATACAGCCAAATTCAAAAATTGCAATTTGTAAAATGGTCGTGCCTTCATTTACTAAACATTGAGTTCGGTTACAAATGTTAAATGTTGCGATTTAACCCGACAAAAATAGGCTCAAACCTTAATAAAATCATAAGATTTTGATGATGAAGTTTATCATTTCATTTAATTTAAAACGTTTCTAAATAAATTAAGCTTCAAACTCACAGATAATCAATATTTAGCTTGTATTTCAAAATTTGTAAAACTAATTTCCCTTTTTAAATTTTTGAATCGGTGGAATTATTTTCTTCTTAATATATTTGTATTTCATTTCAACCAGAAGTTATGCGCAGATACTTTCTTTTTATTCTAATTATTGCCGGGATTCAATCTTTCGCTCAAACAGATGCCGGACAAGCCTCTACCTGGATTTTGAATGACAGTATCAGTGGTGGTAAACTATCTATCGAACTGGACGGTCGATTGGAAAATCTTTTAAAAAGCAAGGAACAAGCTGTATGTAAAAAGAATGTATATGTTCCGCCAAAAAAACTTTCTCCTGCCGACAAATGTGCGACCCAACAGAAAATTATGGGTTATAAAATTCAAATTTTCTATACCAAAGACAGAGCTACTGCCGACAAGGTTAAAAATGATTTTGCGAAACAACATCCCAACCTTACGCCTGAACTGATTTACGCAAGCCCCGACTGGAGAATTCTTGTGGGTGATTATTTTACACGTCAGTCAGCTAATTCTGATTTAAGAAGAATTCAGCGAACTTATCCGGCTGCATTTGCAGTTCAGTGGCGCGTTTGGTGTAGAAAAGCGATTTAAATTTTGATGCTTTAATAAGTTAATTTTTCTTAATAAGATACTTCTACTTTTATTTTTCCGTTTCATAGAGGAAACTGAATGATTATGCAGATTAAATTATCGGCAATTGCCTTTTTATTTTCCGGATTTTTGTTGGCCCAGTCCAATGTTGTCACTTCTGAATACGGAAATCTGACCATCGAATGGGAAAAATCTTTGGAAGAATTAATGGAGGAAAAAGAAAACGAAGTTTGTCCCGCTACCGTAAGCCTGCCGGAACCTAAACCCGAATTCTGCCGTGGCGCAAGAATTCAGGTTTTTTACAGTAAAAACCGCTCTGAAGCCGAAGCAAAATTAAAAGAACTCAAATCGCTTTTTCCGGGTGAATTTTCAAACCTGGAATACATTTCCCCGGATTACAAAATCAAATTAGGTCATTTCGAATCAAGAGAGTCTGCGCAAACTATGTTAAACAGAGCGCGACGGGCATTTCCATCCTCACTCATCGTGGAAGAAACAATCCGTTGCAGTCTGATTGATTAATTTTCCCGCAGATTTCGCGGAATTCCGCTGATCATTTTTCAATATCTCCCCTAAACCCCTAAGGTTGGAATTAAAAATTCAATCACTCAAATCACACGATTCAGTGCTTGATAAATTTTTGCGCGCATTTCTGTCAGCAACATGATTTTTTCCAGTTGTTCATTTCGTACTTCACCGGTAATATCCTCCTTTTTCAGAATTTCTGAATATTCTTTGATTACATCCTCCAGATAAAAGGTTTTATAGCGCAAAATCGTATCGGTAATGTCTTTTGAAATATTTTCTTCTTTTGGTTTGATGTGAATATTCAGCTTTTTGCTCCAGTTTTCACTCAGCGAATATTTCTCCATCATCGCCTCAGAAGCTACTTCTGTTTTTCCTTCGTCAAAAAGTCTGACAAAAAATGTACCTGTGCGAAGTTCTTCCTGCTCAAATCCAAGCTTTACATCTTCCAAAATCGACTGATAAAGTTGATTGTTTAATTTTAAATCATTGGCTTCAAACTGATTGATGATTTCTTCGATTACAGTTGTCTGATAATTTTCTCCTTCATCATCCTTTAATTCAACAATCAAATCACCATACTGCAATAGCAAACGGACTATTTCTTCCTCCACTACTTCGCGCGGATTTACCGCAATCACCACATCTTTCACTACTTCCATTTGAGCGGAAGTTGTTTCATTTTGCCTTTTTTCGCGGTCTTCTTTTTGTTTTCGCTGAAGGTTTTGCCCTAATTCTTTAAACAAAACTTCTTCGCGGACATCCATGATTTTGGAAGTTTCCTGAATGTATAATTCACGTTGAATCACATTGGGAATCAAAGAAATACTATGGATTATATCACGAATCAACTCTGCTTTTTTTACCGGGCTGTCTTTGGCTTCTTCGAGTAAAATTCCGGCTTTGAAACGGATGAAATCCGTTGCATTTTCTGCAATGTATTTTTGAATTTCTTCTGAAGAATGTTTCTGTGCAAAAGAGTCGGGATCATCCCCTTCGGGAAACAATAAAACCTTGACGTTTAATTCCTGTTCCAAAATCAAATCTATTCCCCGGAATGAAGCTCTGATTCCTGCCGCATCTCCATCGTAAAGAATGATCACATTGGGCGTAAGCCTTTTGATCAATCGAATCTGATCGGGCGTAAGCGCCGTTCCCGAACTCGAGACCACATTTTCAATTCCAGCCTGATGAAGTGAAATCACATCTGTATAGCCTTCGACTAACAAGCATTCATTTTCCTTTAAAATCGCTTGTTTGGACTGAAAAATTCCATAAAGAATTTTGCTTTTATGGTAAATTTCGGATTCAGGCGAATTCAGGTATTTTGCCGCTTTGACATCACTTCGTAAAATCCGTCCGCCAAATCCGAGAACTCGTCCTGAAAAGCTGTGAATCGGAAAAATTACCCGTTCACGGAAACGGTCAATTCCAAAATCGCTGTCTTTGTAAATCGATAAACCCGAAGCTTCCAAAATGTTTTTACCGTAGCCTTTTTTTTCTGCTGCTTCCGTAAAAGCATTTCGTTTGGCAGGCGAATAACCAAGTTCAAATTTCTCAATCGTTTGTTTCGTAAATCCTCTTTCCTTGAAATATGCAAGTCCGATATTTTGCCCTTCTTCGGTTTCGTGTAATTGTTCTACGAAATATTTTTTGGCGAATTCCGAAACGATGAATAAACTCTCGCGTTGTTTGAGTTCTTCCTTTTGTTCATCGGTCTGCTCACGGTCTTCCTCGATTTCAATATTGTATTTTTTGGCCAACCAACGAAGCGCTTCGGGATAAGTAAATTGTTCGTGTTCCATCAAAAAGGTCACGACATTTCCACCTTTACCGGTGGAGAAATCTTTCCAAATCTGTTTGGCAGGCGAAACCATAAAGGATGGCGTTTTCTCATCAGCAAATGGGGAAAGACCTTTGAGATTACTTCCCGAGCGTTTCAAACTGACGAAATCACCAATTACCTCTTCCACCCTTGCGGTAGAAAAAATTGCATCTATGGTCTGTCTTGAAATCATGCGGTAAAAATAATTAATTTAAAAATGGTTTTCGGATTAATTCCAAATTCAAAAAAGGATTTGAATGAATTGAGTCAGGAACAGTTCTTGCTGGTTGTGAAGCATTCCATTATGAATCAAACTTTTGCCGAAAAAATTATTGCTTTTAATCAAACTTTGAAATTTACAGGGAAATTGCCTCCCGGATTTCAGGTAATGAATCCTTTTGCCGATAATCCCGAAACGATGAAAGTAATGTCGGAATTTTATGGGAAATATTATGATGACCTGAATCAGCGGAAATTCATTATCGGAATCAATCCAAGTCGCCACGGAGCCGGCGTCACAGGCATTCCGTTTACTGATACTAAACGACTCGAAGCGGTTTGTGGCATCCAGATGAATTCGGCAAAAACGCATGAAATTTCATCGGTTTTCATGTACGAAATGATGGAAGAATACGGCGGTGTTGATTTGTTTTATCGGAAATTCTTTATCAATTCTCCTTTTCCGTTGGCCATTGTGCAAAAAACCAAAGGGAAATGGTTGAATGCTAATTATTATGACAACAAAGCATTGTTTCAGTCAGTGAAAAATTATATGGTTGATGTTTTGCAAACCTTTATTTCATTTGGATTGGATACTTCCGAAGTATTTGTTTTGGGCAATAAAAATTCGGTGTTTATCCATCAATTGAATCAGGAAAATAATTTGTTTGAAAAAATGACGGTTTTGGAACATCCGCGTTACATTCAACAATATAAATCCAAGGAAAAGCAAATTTATCTCGACAAATACATTTTGGCATTTGAAAATGAAACTTAAAATTTGAAAAATGGAATTTGCTCAAAAAACAATTTTCACCATCGGACACTCGACCCATAGTGCCGAATTATTTCTAAAAATGTTGAAATCCCAAGGGATCAAAGTACTTGTGGACATTCGTCGTTTTCCCGGTTCGCGGAATTATCCGTATTTCAATCGTGAAAATCTGAAAGAGTTTCTTGAGAATCAGGGAATTTCCTATGAACATTTCGAAGAATTGGGTGGAAGAAGAAAAATTCAAAAAGATTCCAAAAATCACCGATGGAAAAACGCTTCTTTTCGGGCTTATGCCGATTTTATGGAAACGCCGGAATTTCAATACGGCATTGAGAAATTAGAAGAAATCGCATTGGAAAATCCTACCGCTTATATGTGTTCAGAAGCTGTTTGGTGGCGTTGTCATCGTTCGTTGGTTTCGGATTATCTGAAAGCTTCGGGCTGGAATGTAATCCACATTATGGCCGTGGACAAAACCGAAGAACATCCTTTTACTTCCCCGGCGCGTGTGGTGGATGGAAAAGTTTTTTATTCGGATGAGAATTTATTTGAATGAAAATATACTTATAAAAGCCATCCCACTGTTCATTTGGTTCATTGTCAACATTTTTGTCAACACCTAAAACAGTAGTTAATGCAAAGTGATTTCTACATTTGGTTAGAAACAAATTAATATCAAACACATGAGAAATTTTTATCTGATTCTGTTGATTTTATTCACTGTTTACGGATTAAATGCACAACAGCCGTTAGTGAAAAAGCTGAATGAGATTTCGGAACCTGCCGTTCCAAATTTAGAAGAAACAAACAGAATTGACAATGCAGAAGATTTGGGTTTTTATGAGAAAACTTATCAGGGCGTAAATGCTCCGCGCCAAAGCGTGACCGATTTGCAGGGAAACACCTACATCACAGGAACTTCTTCCCATATCGATGCGCCACAAGGAAATATACTGACGATTAAATACGATGCTGCCGGTAATTTAATTTGGGAAAAAAGAGAAGAAAACAGCGATTTTGTAGTGGAAATCGGGTTTGCCATTACGCTTGACGAGGAAAATAACCCAATCATTACGGGGATCAAATGGAATGGCGACAATATGGATATCCTTACTGTGAAATATGACAAAATCACAGGAGAAACCATTTGGAGTTCTGTTTTTGACGCAGGATTTAGCGGATTGGATTATCCGCAAAGCATTACCACCGATTTTGAAAACAACATAATTGTTGGTGGAATGAGTTATTCCGTGAATTCAAACGGAGCTGAAGGAGTCGGATATTTAACTTTAAAATATAATTCCGAAGGTGATTTAATTTGGAGTGCCTTGGATGAAAACGATATAGAAGAAGTTTGGATTGAACCTTACAATGTAACAACGGATTCGGTTGGAAATGTTGCGATTACAGGATTTGGATCCGATGAAAATTTGTACAAAGTTTATTATACCATTAAATATGATTCGGACGGAGAATTAATCTGGAAGAATAAATATATGTACGATGACAATGGGAATCCCACCAATAATACAGCATCTGATGTGGAGTTTGACGAAGCAGGAAATTGCTACGTTACCGGAACTTTTGCTGATGGTTCGGGAAGTAGTTTAATGGGAACGATTAAATATTCTCCTACCGGCGAACTTTTGTGGGTGAAATCTTATCAGTCCGGGAATCACATTACATTGGGATATCATATTGGAATAAACGAAGACGCGGTATATGTAGCGGGTATGCACCGGGAATATGACCAGAGCGGCGGAAGCATCCTGATTGCTTATTCCCCTGAAGATGGAACTGAAAACTGGATTCAGGAAACCAACAACTTACAGATTACAGGCGATAACATCGGCACATTCGTTCAGTTTCTTTTGGCCGATTCCCAACCGGTTATTTCGGTTTGGGGACTAAGAGATTTCAATAACACGGTGGAAGTAAGAAAATACAACACTGATGGTTCTTTGGCTTTAGAAAAAACTTATACCAAAGAATCAGTGGATACATATTCCTTGGCGGGCTCTATTGGACTGGGCATTGATGAAAACGAAGCAATTTATTTAAGTTTAAGTCCAAGATACACAGAATTTGGCGAGGTTTACGAACTGATTAAATTTCAGGACAATCCGGAAATTCCCGTTTGGGAAAAACGCTATGAAAATATGGGTGGCGGAAACATCACCCTGCTGGATAGCCAACCCGGACCTGATGGTTCAATGACGGCGATTGGTTACCATGGTTTTGTGAATGAAGATCTGAATTTCATGTTCAAATATCTTGTAATTCATTATAATTCCAATGGAGAAATTGCGTGGGAAAAATTGTATAGTCCAGAGGACGGATATGTTGCAAACCGGATTTCGGTAAATATTGACGAAACAGGAAATAGCTATGTTTTGCTCACGCCAAGTCCTTACGACCTCGAAACACTTATAACGGTTCAGAAAATTTCACCTACCGGAGAAGTTTTATGGGAAGCGCAAAAAGAAATGATTTTCCCTGAAGGCTATATTCAGCCTATGGTTGACAACGAGGGAAATGTTTACATCGCAGGTACAGCGCACGAATCTTCGGATCTTTATCAACCTTATTTCAACGTGATAAAATTCAATTCGCAAGGAGAAGAACAATGGAACCAATTTATTTCGGCCCGGGACGGCGACAACCTTTTCCAAATCAGTGCGGGAGAATTTGACCCAACCGGAAATCTTGTTTTCACCGGCCATTCAGGTGTAGGTTCATTTTTCTCTCAAGCCACAGATGTCGCAGTTTTTCAAATTTCCCAAAGCGGAAACCTCAATTGGATGGAATTCTTCCCCATTGGCGGATGGAATTCTGGGGCAACGGATTTAGCTATCCAAAATGATAATATTTACCTAAGTGCTTGGAAAGAAAATCAGTCCGAAATGAATTTAGGCGAAATGGTAATTCTAAAATATAATTCCGCAGGTGAAAATATCTGGGACAAAACTTATAGTGAAACAGGTCGGAGAATCCGTTCCTACGAAATCCAGACAAATTCTTCAGGAAACATTATCCTAACCGGGTTCAGTAATCATATTTCGACCATGATCAACCGCGTAATCGTTTTGAATTATGATGCCCAAGGCGAATTGGTTTGGAACAAATCCTCTGATGATTTACAATATTACCGCGATATGTACATTGATAATGCCGACAATATTTATGTGTTAAATCAGGAATATTCATCAACGCATCCCAAAAGAATCTATTATTCGCTCGGTCCTTTTACCACTGCGACACTGATGAAAATTTCAGCCGATGGCGAAATGGAAACAGAAGATTTCATAGGAGACGAACTATCGCCCTTGAATCCCGTAAGTCTGGTTCCTTTCGCGGATGGAAGATTATTAATTTCCACCGAAATGTCAAACGAAATGGACCATTTTGCAGGAATTAAATTCTTTGAAACCGAACACAAAGTTTTGGGAGCTGATGACCCCATTGATCATCTAACAGGCAATTGGCTGGGACAAAATTATCCGAATCCCGCAAAGAGCATCACTTCCATTCCATTTGGGATTGAAAGTTCAGGGAATGTGGAAATTAATCTTTATGATGTTCAGGGGAAATTCATACGAACTTTAGTAAAAGGAAATTATCCGGCAGGTACGCATTCTGCTGAAATTAATCTTTCGGGACTTCCAAAAGGAATTTATTTCTATCAATTAAATTCACAGAAATTTGTCCAATCCAAGAAGCTCATCGTTAAATAAAAGTTGAATTCTAAAGACCGCGAAATGCGGTCTTTTTTTTATATAACCTTAAAATTATTTTCAATTTTCTTGAAGCCGGCTGCGTTTTTGGCTGCATCTTCCGTTGCTTCCTGTTTCAGAATGCCAAAAGATTTCCCGTTTAAGCGAAAAGTATAAATTGTGCCTCTGTGATGCAAACCAAATAAATCAAATTCAAAATCGGTAGCCAATGCGTTAATTTCCGCAAATTTGGTTTCATAGAATTCCGAAAAATTAATTTCGGCTTGGTTGTTAAAACTACTGTAAAATTGTTCCTGAAATATTGCCAAAAAAGCACTTTCCTCCAAATCTACATTGATCCAGGTAATGGCTACCAAACCGCTTTCATCTTCGCCTGTTTTTTCAAGTGCCAAATAGTATCCGTCGCCATCCATTGGATCCTGTTCAGACATTTCCCAGTCATTTTCCCATTTGATGGAAACACCCTCGTAAGAAAATTCACTGTTTTGAGAATACGACTGCGCAAAAAGCAGAACTGAAGATAAAATACTGAAAATTAGTTTCATATAATAAGCTTTAATGAGTTTTCAAGTGTAAGTGATATAAATATCCTTTGACATGAACTGCAATTTTACAATAAAATTAAAAGCGTCCAAGATTTATTTTCTGTAATTAAAAAGAGAGTTTTCATTATATTTCGCATAGGCTAATTTCAAATGAACTAATTTTATCATCATGTTTAAATTCAGGAAAGTATATTGGATTTTTTGGATGTTAATAATTGGCTGTCAAAGCAAAGAGCAGAAACCTACGCTTTCAAAATCCGATGTTGAATCAGAACAATATAATTTTCCGGTACCCGAGAAAGATGCAGACATCGATGATTTAAACAATTATGCGACTTCACAATGGGGAAAAGGAAATTATAAAGAAGCGCTAAATTACTTTTCTATAGCCTACCAGAAAGCCAAGGACGAAAAAGATGAAACCCGCATTGCGAATATTCTCAACAATACCGGTTTGGTTCATTGGCGTTTGGGCGACAATCTTGCAGCAATGGAATCCTATCGCGAATCCAATCGACTCGCCCAAAAACTAGGACTGAAAAGACTCACGGGTTTAACTTATACCAATATATCTCTGATACAGAAAGAAGAAAGTGATTTTGAAAATGCAATAGAAAACAATACCAAAGCCATAAAAATCTTTCAGGAATTAAATTCCAGAAGAGATCTTGCAATAGCATATAATAATCATGGTCAAATCTTCAAGAACCAATATAAAAATGATTCCGCTCTGACCAATTACCTCAAAGCCATCCAGATTTACAATCATATAGATTACAAAGACGGAATGGCCGCGACTTATTATAATTTGGCCGAAATTTATACGCGTCAGCAAGAGAAACAAAAAGCAGTGATTGCTGCCGATAAAAGTCTTGAATCAGGACTAGAAAGCCAAAGTAAAGTGCGAATCAGCGAGGCGTACAGAAAACTGGCCGAAACTTATGAGTTTTTCAGTGAAGCGGATTCCGCATTGAAATACCATAAAAAGTATGCGGAATTTGAAAAAGAAATCCTGGTAGCCAACCAGTCCGAAAAGTTAATTGAAGAACAGGCAAAACTTGGAAATGAAGTCAAAAATCTGCGGATTCAGAATCTGGAAAAAGAAAAAATCATTGCCCAAAATCGGTTGTGGTTCATCTTGATTTCAATTCTGATTATTTTACTGATTTTATCTCTGATTGTGTACCGTCGGATTTCACTCATTCAAATGAAAGAAAAAGAATTAGCCCTGGAACTTGAAAATTCCCAGAAAATTCTTTCGGTTAAAAAGAAAGAATTACGAAATTATATTGTGGATTTATCCCAAAAAAATCAATTGATAAATGAGCTTCAGCAAAAAAAATCATTTGAATCAGACAAAAATGAAATTCAGGTTGCTCAGCTTTTAAATCAGAAAATCCTGACCGATGAAGATTGGGAGAAGTTCAAGGAAAAGTTCAGCGGAATTTATCCGGAATTCCTCCCGAAACTCATTATGCTAAAAACTTCTCTTACCGAAGCCGAAATCAGGTTATTAGTATTATTGCGTCTGAAACTTTCAGGTAAAGAGATGGCTTCAACGCTTGGCATTTCACCTCAAAGTGTACGGGTCACCAAAATGCGTCTCAAAAAGAAATTACAGGAAGAAAATTACGAATCAGTTGAAGATTTCCTCGCAGAACTTTGATCAAGCCTGCAAAAGATATAGCAACAACACCGTTGGAATTAAATAAATCACAATGGTTTGGGCGCCAGCATAATCCTTTGCAAGTCTTTGGCCCAGAAATAACATCAAGAATGTGATGGCCGAAAGAATTCCGCTGATAAGGGCAAATAAATTTCCTTCGCAAGTAATCAGCGAAACCGCTCCCACAACAGCTGAAAGTCCCGAAATGATTTCAAAAACCGTTACCGTGAAAAGCGAAAACGGAACTATATTCTTCAAAGGAGAATTGGCGAAATGACCTTTTAGCCAACTTAGATTTCCTTTTCTGTCCACAATTTTATCAATTCCAGACTGAAGAAAAACGATGGCGAGCATAATGAGAATAAAGATTTCCGCTAAATGTTCCATTATCTATATTTTTTAGATTTCCCCAAATTTAAGGGATTTAAAACTAATTGCTTAATTCGACCCTCACAAAAAAAACCGGACACTTTCGAATCCGGTTTTATACTATTTCAAGAATTATTTCTTTCTTTTTTTCATTTGCTCTTGTTGCTTTTGAGCTTCTTGTGCCTGCTCCATCAATTGTTGCATTTTAGAGCCCCATTTGCTTTGCTTTTTGGGTTTGGCTTTGTTTTCCTGAATTTTTGCATGGATTTTCTTGTCGTCAATCATCACATTTTTAATGAACATCACGATTCCGATGTTAATCACGTTGGAAACAAGATAATACCAGGAAAGTCCAGATGCGTAGCTGTTCAGGAATACGAAGAAGAATACCGGCATCAAGTACATCATCCATTTCATCATTCGCATATCAGGCATTCCTTCTTGTGGCGGCTGGTTGAAGCTGTCCATCGAACCGGAAACGCGGAAGTATACGACCATCGCAATGATGTAAGAAAGCGCCAGAATACTCAAATGTCCATCCATGAAAGGAACCCAGTCCGGAAGTGTAATCGGTGAGTCATACGCCGTCAAGTCTTCTGCCCAAAGGAAAGATTGACCTCTCAGGTCGATGATGTTCGGGAAGAATCGGAACAATGCATAGAAAATTGGAATTTGAATCAAGGCTGGCAAACATCCCGAAAGCGGATTTACACCGGCTTTCCGATACAATTCCATCGTCGATTGCTGACGCTTCATTGCATTGTCTTTTCCTTTGTGTTTTTCGTTGATTTCATTTAACTCAGGACGTAAAATACGCATCATCGCACTCTGGCGATATTGTTTGTACATAATAGGTGAAAGCACCAGTTTCACTACAATGGTCATCCAAAAAATAACCCAACCATAATTCATCCCCAAGGAAGCAATCCATTGGAAAACGTTCAGGAAGAAATGTTTGTTGATCCACCCCAGAAATCCCCAACCAAATGGAATGATTTCGTCAAAATCGGTTCCTTTGTATTGGTTTTTCGATAATAATTTATAATCCAAAGGAACAAAATCCCATTGCATTTTGTAATTCAATTCGCTACCTGAAATCGGCATCGAAGCCGCGAAGCGGTAATCTTTACTGTGCGAAGGATCTACTTCCTGATCAATTACAGTTGAACCGCCCACCGGATTTTGAAAACCTTCGTCAAAAGAAAGAATGGATGAGAAAAACTGTTGCTTAAATGCAATCCAGTCAATGCTTTCTTTTTCCGACCATTCATCTGCACCAAAAAGTTCATACTCCACATCATTGGTTCCTTTGAAACGGTAATAAGTTTGCGCCCAATAATGTTCTTGTTGCTTTCCTTTTTCAAGCGAAGAAGCTTTCAGGTTCCAGTCAACCGAAATATTTTTATCGTTTGTAATCTGATGAATTCCCTGGGATTTTACTTCAAATCCAATTGTATAATCCGTTCCGACCGTATAAACAAAATCAAGCTTCCCACCATCTACAGGAGCTGTCATGGTTATAATCGTTACCGAATCGGATTTCTGAACCGAAGGAGAAAATGCGAGCTGTGATGTATGAATTTCACGTCCGGATTTATCTTTGAACTTCAGGTTAAATTCATTGTTGCCATCTTTAATCAGATACAAAGGCATTTTATGGTCTTCTGAATTTTCTTCAAAAGCCGAATATTCTTTCAGTAATAATTCTGAAATCATACCGCCTTTTCCGGCAAATTTCACTTTGAATTTGGAATTTTCCGCTTCAAAATCTTTGGCTTCTGCCACTAAAACGGTAGAATCAGATGTCGTGGAAATCTGACCGTTTGACTGAACAGCCGCTACAGTATCTTTTTGGCTTTCAGCCTTTTCTCTTGCTAATTGTTCTTGCTTTGCTCTTTCCTTTAATTCTTCCTCAGATGGTTGACTGATATAAAAATACCCCAATAATAAAGCCCCCATAAGGATGAAGGCCACCAAGGTGTTTTTATCAAATTTTCTTTCTTGTTGCATGAATCAGTTCGTTTTGTTTTTGCATTAAAGCGGCTTCAATAAATTTCACAAACAACGGATGCGGACTCGCAACCGTACTTCTGTATTCAGGATGAAATTGTACGCCTATATAAAAAGGTAAGTTTTTGTATTCAAGTATTTCGACCAATCCGGTATCGGGATTTTTCCCGACCGGCATGAATTGTTCGTTTTCGAAATTTTCAAGATACTCATTGTTGAATTCATAACGGTGACGGTGACGCTCCTCAATGATTTCTTCACCATAAACTTTATAAACTTCTGAATTCTTATCGAGCTGACATTTCCAGTTCCCAAGCCTCATGGTTCCGCCTTTGTGGGTCACGTTTTTCTGGCCTTCCATTAAATTGATAACCGGATTGGTTGTCTGGCCGTTGATTTCGGTTGTATCGGCATCTTCAAATCCCAATACATTTCGGGCAAATTCAATGGTCATAATCTGCATTCCCAGACAAATCCCGAAAGTTGGGATTTTGTTTCTTCTCGCATAATTGGCTGCTATAATTTTCCCGTCAATTCCTCTGTCTCCAAATCCGGGTGCAATCAAAATTCCGTCCACTCCTTTTAACTTCTCACCGATGTTTTCTTCGGTCAGATCTCCTGAATAAACCCAACGGATTTTCACGCCCGTATTGGCTGCAGCACCAGCGTGTGTAAACGCTTCTGAAATGGATTTATAAGAATCCTGAAGCGAAGTATATTTTCCAACCAAAGCAATTTCTACCTGATTGGCCGGATTTTTATGTCGGTCTAAAAAGTTTTTCCATCTGTCTAATTCCGGCTGCTGATCAGTTGGCAGATCAAGTGTTTCCAAAACAACTTCGTCAAATTTCTGATCGTGTAGCAAAAGTGGAACATCATAAATGGATTCTGCATCGATACATTCGATTACATTGCCTTTTTTCACGTTGCAGAAAAGTGCAAGTTTCTCACGTACATCTTTTGGCAGATGATGTTCAGTGCGCGTTACCAGAACATCTGCTCTGATTCCGCTTTCCATTAACAATCGTACGGAATGTTGTGTTGGTTTTGTTTTGAGTTCGCCGCTTGCGGCTAAATAAGGAACCAATGTCAAATGGATAACCATTGAGTTTTTTTCTCCTAAATCCCAGATCATCTGACGAACGCTCTCAATGTAAGGAAGTGACTCGATATCGCCTACAGTTCCACCGATTTCGGTAATGATAATGTCGTATTTACCACTGCTTCCCAGCAATTTGATTCTTCTTTTGATTTCATTGGTAATATGCGGAATGATCTGCACCGTTTTACCTAAATAGTCTCCTCTTCTCTCCTTTTCTATTACCGTTTGGTAAATTCGCCCGGTTGTAACACTGTTGGCCTGTGAAGTAGCACGGTTCAAGAAACGTTCGTAATGACCAAGGTCAAGATCGGTTTCTGCGCCGTCTTCTGTGACATAACATTCCCCATGTTCATATGGGTTTAAAGTTCCGGGATCAACATTCAGGTAGGGATCGAGCTTTTGTATGGTGACCGAATATCCTCTTGCCTGCAAAAGCATACCAAGCGAAGAAGCGACAATTCCTTTACCGAGTGAAGAAGTTACACCACCGGTAACAAAGATGTATTTTGCAGATTCTGGTTTCATTGACTTATAAATTCAATGGGTGCAAAATTACGACAAATTATTGAGTTAAGCTTTCCCAAAACGAAATTGAATCAAATTATATTTTATGAATGTATTCAGTTATTCAGGAGTGAAAATTTAAGGAAAATTCAGGGCAGAAAAAAAGGCAAGCTTACTACATCACACCGCTACGACCGGATACCCTTGCTGTGTTCCCACCCTGGGGGATTGACCAGGAGCTGGTTGTGTAGGACTTGCCCGCTGCAAAGTTACAACAATTTTAATTTCTCCAAAATATATAACATTCAGTTCGTATGAAATAAATCAGCATTTCACAATGGTAATTTGAATTTCGATTAACTTTGCCCTTATGCTGAAATACATTTTATACGCCATCGCATCGGGATTATTACTGGCTTTGGGCTGGCCCTCAAATGGTTTCCCGATTTTACTCTTTTTCGGATTCGTCCCTTTACTTTTTGCGGAAAACAAAATCGCACAAATGACCGATGTCAAACGCAAAGGCTGGAAAGTTTTCGGTCTGGCTTATTTGGCATTTTTCATTTGGAACGCCATCGGTATCTGGTGGCTGCATTATGCGCAAGAGTTAAATGCGAATGGTGAATGGCAAAATTCCTGGACGGCTTATATTTTCCCAGTTGTGGCAAATGCATTTCTGATGAGTATTGTTTTTCAGCTATACCATTGGGTTAAATCCAAAGCCGGAAATTTCTACGGAATTCCATTCCTACCTGCTATCTGGATGTGTTTTGAGAAATTTCATCTTAACTGGGAAATGACTTGGCCGTGGTTTAATTTAGGAAACGGATTTGCCAATTTCCCCAAATGGATTCAATGGTATGAATACACCGGGACTTTTGGCGGAACGCTTTGGGTGTTCGTTGGAAATCTTATCGTTTTTTATTTTTTATATGCTTATCTCAATCTGAAAGAAAAAAAATACCTGAACAAATTAATCCTTTATACAGTTTTATGGATTGGCGTTCCCATCGGGATTTCTTATATAATTTTTAATTCTTACGAAGAAAAAGGAGAAGAAATAACTGCGATGGCTCTGCAGCCCAAATTGAATCCTTATACGGAAAAATACAACAAAGAACCTTTTCAGATCGTCAATGAACTGATCAATTTGACACATAATCACATGCAGCCGGGCGTTCAATTTGTAGTGGCGCCCGAAACCGCATTCCCGGGGCCTGGCCCCGGACTGAACATAGATCGCCTTCCACAGGATTTTCTGATTCAGACCCTTCAGGATAATTTCCACAAATATCCCGAATTGAGTTTTGTTTCCGGAGTAGAACTGATGCGTTTTTATCCGTACGAAAAACTCGCTTCCGAAACCGCTTCCCGATATGGAAATTCCGATATGTGGATTGACGTCACCAATTCCGGGATTCAGCTCAACGCAAAAGATTCAATTCAGATTTATCATAAATCCAAACTGGTAGTCGGGGTAGAACATTTCCCTTATATGAAAACGCTCAAACCGATTATGGGTGACATCATGCTGAATTTTGGCGGAACGGTACGCACACATCTTACGCAGGAAAATCGTTCGGTTTTTCGAAACTCGTTTAACAATGCAGTCGTTGCCCCGATAATCTGTTATGAGTCGATTTATGGCGAATTCACTACCGGTTACGTTAAAAACGGTGCCAATGTTTTGTTCATCATGACCAACGACTCTTGGTGGGGCGATTCGGACGGACATAAAGAATTGTTGCTTTTTGGGAATTTAAGAGCGATTGAAACCAGAAGAGACATTGTAAGATCTGCCAATTCGGGAATTTCAGCTTTCATCAATCAGAAAGGAGAAATAACCTCTTCGCTTCCTTATGAAACAAAAGGCGCATTAATTGGCAAAGCCAAACTCAATAATGAAATTACATTTTACACGAAACACGGCGATTACTTGGCAAGAATCGCACTAATCATCGCCGGCATTTTGCTGGGATACACGATTGCTTGGGAGATTCTAAATCGGAATAAAAAGAAAATAAAAAATTAAAGTATAATTTCTTGTTTTTCTGAAATTTTAATTCCTATCTTTGCAGTCCGAAAAAAATCAGGAACAAATGTCGAAAATTTGTCAAATTACTGGAAAGAAGAGAATGGTGGGAAACAATGTTTCTCATGCCAACAATAAAACAAAACGCACTTTTGAAGTGAACTTGTTTAAGAAGAAATTTTTTATGCCCGATACCGGCGAGTGGATTACTTTGAGAGTATCTGCCCACGGATTGAAAACTATCAACAAAATTGGTGTTGAAGAGGCTGTTAAACGCGGACGTAAAAACGGATTAATCGATTAATTGCATTCATCATGGCAAAGAAAGGAAATAGAGTACAAGTAATTTTGGAATGCACCGAGCACAAAGAAAGCGGAATGCCGGGAATGTCTCGTTACATCACAACTAAGAACAAAAAGAACACGCCAGACAGAATTGAACTGAAAAAATTCAATCCTGTTTTGAAGAAATATACTGTTCACAAAGAAATCAAATAAAATAGTAAACCATGGCAAAGAAGACCGTAGCTACCTTACAGACAGGTGCATCAAAGAAAATGACGAAAGTTATCAAAATGGTAAAATCGCCAAAATCTGGTGCTTACTATTTTGAAGAAAGAGTAGTGAACGCTGATAGCGTAAACGACTTTTTCAAATAATTATATTTACAAGCGTATTTGTAAAATAAATTTTAAAGGTTTTAAAAGTCCACTTTTGGTGGGCTTTTTTTTATGCCAACAATCCGTATCTTCGCAATCTAAATTACTTGAAAAGTGAGCTGGTTCAAAAAAATTCTGGGAAAAGAAAGCAAAGAGAAACTTGACGAAGGTCTGGAAAAATCCAAACAATCATTCTTTGATAAACTTAGTCGATCAGTTGCCGGAAAGTCAAAAGTTGATGAAGATGTTCTGGATGATTTAGAAGAAGTACTCATCAGTTCTGACGTGGGTGTAGAAACCACCCTTAAAATCATCAAAAGGATTGAAGAACGAGTAGCGCGTGACAAATACCTGAATACAAGTGAACTGAACCTCATCTTGAGAGAAGAAATAGCCGGTTTACTTTCAGAAAATAATTCCAATGAAGCAAAAGGTTATGAAATCCCTTCACAGGATGAACCTTACGTCATCATGGTCGTGGGCGTAAATGGCGTTGGCAAAACGACTACGATTGGGAAACTCGCTCATCAGTTCAAAAAGGACGGTAAAAAAGTAGTATTGGGCGCCGCCGACACCTTCCGAGCAGCTGCCGTAGATCAACTTGTCATTTGGTCGGAAAGAGTGGGCGTGCCTATTGTTAAACAAGCGATGGGTTCAGATCCTGCTTCTGTTGCATTTGACACTTTACAATCTGCCAAAGCTCAAAATGCAGATGTAGTGCTCATCGATACGGCAGGAAGATTGCACAATAAAATCAATCTGATGAATGAATTGTCCAAAATAAAACGCGTGATGCAAAAGGTTTATCCAAATGCACCACATGAAGTTCTTTTGGTTCTCGATGGTTCCACCGGACAAAACGCTTTTGAACAAGCCAAACAATTTACCCAGGCAACAGAAGTAACTGCGCTGGCCGTTACCAAGCTCGATGGGACTGCCAAAGGCGGCGTGGTAATTGGCATCTCTGATCAATTTCAGATTCCAGTGAAGTACATCGGAGTTGGTGAGGGGATGAACGATCTTCAGGCATTTGATAAATTTGAATTCGTAGACAGCTTTTTCAACAAATAATCTATTTTTTACTTCACCTTACTAAACCTTGATTTAAATAAATCAGGGTAATAAGTAATTTAAATTTAAAGCAAAAAAAACCTTCCGAAAGTAGAGAGCATTCGGAAGGGAGGTAATAGGTTTAATTTTGTCGTTTAGAGTAGTTTAGTAATTGAGTTTTATAAGATTACACACACAATTTGAATTAACAATTACTAATCAGGTTAATTGAACACCAAAGCTATTAAGAATAGAAAAGTAATAAAAAGGAAAAACCCTGAAAAAAAAGGGGATTTTTCCTGTTTTTTATTTCAATTATTTTAAATAAGAAATGCACCCGATGTGGGTGCATTCAAATTATTCAATAAATATTGATTTATTACTCGGTTTTTCTCCAATCCATACGGAAAGTACAATTATCATAATCAGAGTCAATAGTGATAAAAGTGTCGTCTATTTGTTCTCCCACCCATTTCATAACCGTTTCCTGACGTTTGGTGCTGATGGTAAGATTTTTCAATCTTGAGTAATCTGTTTCCAAATTTATTTTATGCGCAGGAACAGTTTCATCCAACCTTACTACACGAAGCACAGCTTGACGGTTGAACTCATCTTCAAATGGTTCTGAAATCTCACCGTCTTGTAATCCGCCAATTGCCAAAAGCATTTTTGTTTCCAATTTGGAACGCTCCATTCGGTCTTCACCTGTGTTCTGGTCTATCATTTTTCCTGCATTGAATTTGGTGTATTTGTCAACTGAATATTGAAATGCCGCTTCTTTAAAAGTCATATCCCCTGCCTCAATTTTCAAGATTATCGAATCCATCTTTTGTCTGGTCAATGCAATTTCTTCTACCGTAGGTTTTAGTTGAATCAAAATATGTCTTATGTCCAATTCCTGCCCTTTTCTTTTTTCTAGAAGTGCAATGTGATACCCGAAATCGGTTTTAAAAGGTTCTGAAATTTCACCTTCCTGAAGATTGAAAACAACTGCATCAAATTCAGGGACCATCTGTCCGCGTTTCACATTTTGAATCAAACCTCCGTTTGAAGCAGAACCGGGATCATTTGAATACAAAATGGCTTTGGTGGCAAAACTCGCTCCCTCCTCCACTTCTTTTTTCATCTGCGCCAGTTCATCTACAACTTTTTGTTCATTTTCAGGAAAAATTTCCGGATACATCACGATATGACTTAAACTTACTTCTTCAGGAATATCAGGTAATTCTGTTTTATATTGCTCGTAAAAATTACGGACTTCTTCTGGGGTAGCATCCATTCCCATTGTAATTAATTCCTGCTTCTTTTGGGCATAAGCCTGATCACGCATGATTCCTCTCAGATCTTGTTTGAATTCGGCCATGGTATTGTACCCAAAATAATCAAGAATTTCTCTTTCACTTCCTTGTGTCAGGAATCTCTGAATAGTTCCATCTACCTGACGATCCACCAAATCATTGGTCACCACTACCAAAGTGTCTTCTTTGGCTTTTGTCAATAAAAGTTTGTCTACCAAAATATTTTCCAGAAAATCACATTCATTTTCTACCTCGTAACCTTGCATTTTGGCTTGAATATAATCTCTTTCAATATCGGAATCCAGAATTACTTCTTCTCCGACCACCGCTGCAACTCCGTCGAGTTTTATCTGACCCGAAGGGTTGTTTTGTTTCGGTTGTGCAAATGCGTAACTGCTTACAAGAGTTGTAAACATGGCCAAAACATAAATATTAATTTTCATTTATTTTGATTTGATTTTTATTGATAGCTTCTTTGTACAGTTGATTTTGTAAATCACCGAGCAAATTTAACTTTCTTTTGTTTAGCAAAAGATTTTTTATGGTAGGTTTAACAAATTCATAAGGCGCTTCGCCTCCTTTTTGTTTAAAATTAAGAATTCTGATCATCGTTACACTTGCATCATCAGACATTTTGATTCGTCTGCGGTTCAGAAGTTGATTCAGATTATTGTCCTGATTTAATTGCGGATACTGCCCCGCCAATACATCTGCGGAATACCAAACGCTATCGTTGTCGTGGTAAGGCGTTCCGGAAGTCAGTACAATTTTCATCAGTTCATCAAAATCTTCATCACGCCCCGAATTGAACAATTTCTCGGCTCTCGCTTCATCTTTTTTCTCCACAATTACAGCCCGATAACGTACAATATCTTTGCTCAAGGGAAAACTTTCTTTGTGTTTTTCAAAATAATCCTGAATTTCCTTTTCAGAAACAGAATCTTTGATATTTTTTTCAATCAGGTAATTATTATAAGCATTGATGAGCAAATCCTGACGATATTCAACCATTTTATTGTCGATTTCCTTTAAGGTAAGTTCATCAATATTGGCTTCGGCTTTGTCTACAATAGCTTTCTTTTTTACCCATTCTTCTACATAAGCTTTCACTAATTTCGCACTGTCTTCCGGTGTGTATTCGTTCGGCAAAACCAGCCGAATATCTCTGTCGGTAAGGAAATGTTCGCCGTATTGAACAATAATTTTTTCATCATCAGCTTTCTTTTTAGAAAAATCAATTTTTCCCTTGCAAGCTACAAAACCTGACAAAATGATGATTCCGAATACTAAATTATTGACTCCTTTCATTCGTTTAGAACGCAAAATTTCTCTTTTCATTATCCTTAACCCATTACGTGTATCGCCGAATTATAAGCCGCCTCAAATGCAAATAAATTCAAGCCGTGCTCCGCTCCTACACTTTCGGCATAGGTAATCAATTTTTCGGTAGGTGTATTTCCGACCAAATCACTTTTGGCCATCGGGCAACCCCCAAATCCTTTGATAGCTCCGTCAAATCTTCTGCAACCGTTTTGATAAGCAGCATCCACTTTGGCGTGCCAGTCCGTATATTCCGAATGGAAATGCGCACCAAATTCAATTTCAGGGTATTTTTTTATCAGTTTACTAAATAATTCTTCGACATCTTTTGTAGCTGCCACAGAAGTTGTATCCGACAAATTAATTCTTCTGATTCCGATTTCGGCAAACCTTTCGGCCCATTCATTCACCATTTCCACATTCCATTCTTCATTATAAGGATTTCCAAAAGCCATCGAAAAATACAGTAAAATTTCTTTATTTGTTCCTTCAATTCGTTTCGAAATATTCAGAATGCTTTGAAAAGCTTCTTCTCTTGATTTATGGGTATTGTCTTTTTGAAATTGTTCCGAAATCGAGAAAGGAAATCCGAGATAATCCACATTCTCATGCTCCATTGCACGTTCTGCTCCTCCTTCGCTTGCAATGATGACCGATAGTTTAGAATTGTGTTTTATGTTCTTCACCGCTTTCAGAACTTCACCTGTATCGGCCATTTGGGGAATGATTTTGGGCGAAACAAAACTTCCGCAGTCAATTGTATCAAAACCCACTTTCAAAAGCAGGTTCAGATGATCAATTTTATCTTCTGTTTTGATGAAATTGTGAATTCCCTGCATTGCATCACGCGGACAATCCACAATCTTTATCCTTTCGCTCATTTTGTTTGTTATTTGCGGGCTGAAAGATATAGAATTTCCTACTTTTACCAAAAAATTTGAAATATATGGACAAAATATGGAGTGAAAAACTCAAAAACCGCTTTTTGAAATATGTAAGTTTTTATTCGGAAAGTATTCCTTTTGTGGATGAGTTTCCAAGTTCGGAAAGACAATGGGACATCGCAAAATATTTATTCGAAGAATTAAAATCCATCGGATTGGAAGATGTTTCCATCGACGACAATGCATACGTAATGGGCTATCTGCCTTCCAATATCGACAAAGAAGTTCCCACGATAGGATTTGTTTCGCATTTTGATACTTCACCGGATTATTCGGGTGAAAATGTAAAACCGCAAATCATTGAAAATTATGACGGCGGAAATATCGTTTTGAATGCAGAATTAAAAATGAACCTGAATCCGGAGGAATTCCCAGAACTGAAACAATACAAAGGTCAAACTCTCATCACAACCGATGGAACAACTTTATTAGGCGCAGACGACAAAGCCGGCGTTGCCGAAATCGTGACCGCAATGGAGTACCTGATCGCGCATCCCGAAATCAAACACGGAAGAATTGCCGTTGGTTTCACGCCAGACGAAGAAGTCGGACGCGGAGCGGATTTCTTTGATGTGGAAAAATTCGGTGCGGAATGGGCTTATACGATGGACGGAAGTGAAATCGGGGAATTGGAATATGAAAATTTCAATGCAGCTTATGCGCATCTGACTTTCAAAGGAAAAAGCGTCCATCCCGGTTACGCCAAAAACCAAATGGTAAATGCCATCACGCTTGCCAGAGAATTTGCTGATCAGTTACCTTCCGACGAAGTACCGGAATTGACCGACGGTCGCGAAGGTTTTTTCCATCTGAATGATTTCGAAGGAAATGTTTCGGAAACAACCATCAAATACATCATCCGCGACCACGATATGACCCAATTTGAAGCCCGAAAAAAACTCGTGGAACAAATTGTGGCGGAAATGCGTGCGGAATATGGCGAAGACAACATCATCCTGGATATGAATGACCAATATTACAATATGGTCGAAAAGGTGAAGGAAAAATTCCAATCGGTGGAAATCGCAGAACAAGCGTTGAAAGATGTAGGAATTGAACCGAACATCAAACCCATTCGTGGTGGAACTGATGGGTCAAGACTGAGTTTTATGGGACTTCCTTGTCCGAATATTTTTGCAGGCGGACATAATTTCCACGGACCTTATGAATACGTTCCTTTGGAGTCTATGGAAAAAGCGGTGGAAGTCATCGTAAGAATCGGAGAACTCATTGCAGAACAATAATTTATTCAGACCTGGCGGGTTTTGAAAACCTGTCAGGTCCTTATTTTTCCGTTTAGTTGAAACTTTTTATCTTTAGAATTCAAAATCAATTTGGATGAAAAAATTAATCTTTCTTTTGGTGGTTCCCATGGTTTCATTTGCGCAGAACGACAGTTTGCGTTTGGATGAAAAATTACAGGGAAAAAACGGAAACGAAGTAAAATCGCCCGACTTACCAAAACCCCTATATTTCATCAACGGGAAACAAACAAATGAGGCTGTTGTCAATGAATTAGATCCCAATACCATTGAGTCAATCAATGTACTAAAAGGTGAAAAAGCCATCGAGAAATATGGCGAACAAGGCAAAAACGGTCTGATTGAAATCAAGTTGAAGAAGAGAGAGGTTTCGATGTCAATTAAAACAGTTGGTTGTAATCAAAGTTTCATTCCTGAAAATGCGTTATTTGTAATTGATGGAGAATATGTTGAAAAGAATAAATTTGAGGCATTAAATGCAACTGATATATTTTCAGTCGATATATTAAAAAATACAGGTATTACTCACATTTCTAGGGATGTTGTAATAATTAAAACCAAAAAATATCAGGAAGAATTGGGTTCGCAAGAAGAATACGACCTCGCCGTCCTCGACTTGGGTTATGAATCATTTATGGCGATGCAACCTTCTGCATCTTCTTATTCGCTAAATTATTTGGAAAACAAAAACAACCATTACGTTTCAGTTTGGAACAGTCGGGTAATCAGTGGAAATAAAGACATCTACGAAATGCCGATTGATTATGACAGCAGAACTTACTATGGTTTGGAATTTGAATACAAACTTTTTATGTTTTTCAAATTCATGGAAAACAAACATAAAATTTCATTTATCTGATGCACAGACGCGATTTTATTAAAAAATCCACACTCATGGGTGGATTGTTCATCATCAATCCTTCATTTAATTTTAATTTTTTAAACGAATTTACGGAGGAAGAACTCATCGGAAAAGGAAAACCTGCACTTTTTGGCGAAGACTTCAAATTACGGGACGAAGCACGGCTTCAATTTAATCTGATGCGAAAAGCCGCCAAGGAAAAAGGTTTCAATATGCACGTCATTTCAAGTTATCGAAGTTATACGCACCAAAACGGGATTTGGGAGCGTAAGTACAAAAGCTTCCGCAGTCAAGGTTTCTCGCATCAAAAAACAATTGAGAAGATTATCCAATACAGCACCATTCCGGGCACTTCGCGACATCATTGGGGAACGGATCTCGACATCATCGATTCGACCCGAGGCATTCCATCCAACCCTTTGAGTGAAGTTCATTTCAATGAAGGCGGTCGTATGCGGAAATTTAAAATCTGGTTGGATGAGAATTCAGAAAAATTTGGGTTTCATCTGGTTTACACCAACACACCCGGTCGAAAAGGATTTGCTTACGAGCCTTGGCATTTTTCCTATAAACCAATTTCCATCAGAATGCTAAAGGAGTACAAGGAATTGGACTTAAAAAAACTTCTTCAAACCAACAAATTAATGGGAAGTGAGCATTTCACGGATGAATTCATTGAGCGATACAAACGGGAAAATATTTTGGACATCAACCCCGATTTGTTGCCATAAAAAACGTCCGAACCTATTGATCCGGACGTAAAACAAAGTCCAATTGCTTTTATTTCCCTCCTAAAAATGCTTTCAGCATCCAGGCTGTTTTTTCCTGAAACGAAATGAAATCACTCATCATCGAATTGGTTCCTTCATCGTCTAATTCAGCAGAACGGTCTAAAATTCGGCGTTCGATTTTCAATAATTCCTGAATAGAATCCAAAATCAGTTGAACAGAAGCTTCAGCTTCAGAAATATTTTTCCCGACCTTAACTGTCGAATGCTCTACATAATCTTCAAATGTATGCAAGGGAGTTGCACCCAAAGTCAAAATTCGTTCGGCAACCAAATCCACTTTTTCTTGGGCGTCCAAGTATAATTCTTCAAATTTCGGGTGCAATTGGAAAAATTGCTCGCCTTTGATGTTCCAATGAACACCACGTAAATTCTGATAATAAATCTGTAAATCGGCAAGAAGTATATTCAGATCTTCCGATAGTTCTTTTGTTGTGGATTTCTCCAATCCAATGGTAGATAATTTCATATTATATATTTTTTTAAGTTACTAAATTAATATTCTAAATATAAGGAATTTAGATGACCTGAACAATGTCAAACCTCAGTTATAACTAACTAAAATCATACCATCATTCATAGACAAATTCGATTAAATTAATACCTTTATTGAAAATATTTATATATGACGCTGGTACAGTTGGAATATGTTTTAGCCGTTGCCGAATACAAGAATTTTACGCTCGCCGCAGATAAGTCTTTTGTCACGCAACCTACTTTGAGTATGCAGATTCAAAAATTGGAAAAGGAACTGGGGATTGAAATTTTTGACAGGAGTTCTCATCCGATTAAACTTACACCCATTGGTGAAAAAGTGGTAGAACAAGCCAAAATTATTCTGAAAGAATCCAACAAAATGGCACAATTGGTTTTTGAAGAAAAGGGCCAGATAGAAGGCGATTTCCGTATTGGGGTTATCCCAACGGTTTTGCCAACGCTTGTGCCTATGTTTTACAAAACATTTCAGAGAGCACATCCCAAATCAAACCTCATCATCAGAGAACTACAGACCGAAGAAATTATTGCGGGCCTACGCGAAGGCATTTTGGATTTCGGGATAGTGGTAACGCCACTTCATGAAGATCAAATTGTGGAAAAAACGCTGTATTATGAACCTTTGGTGGCCTATGTTCCGGATTCGCATATTTACCATTCCAAAAAAATGATTCAGACTTCCGACCTGGATGTGGAAGATCTTTTGTTGCTGAAAGAAGGCCATTGTTTCCGAAATAATGTTTTGAACCTTTGTGAACCTGAAAAACTTAAAGAGCAACCTGTAAAACTTGACAGTGGAAGCCTTGATACTTTGGTAAAACTTGCCAATGAAGGCTATGGAATGACACTTTTGCCAAGTCTTCATGCAGAAGATCTGCCGAAAGAATATCAGAAAAATGTTCGTTATTTTGAAGATCCCGCGCCGTCCCGGCAGGTAAGTTTGGTTTATCATCAATCCAATCTGCGCAAGTCTTTTGAAGACAATTTCATCAAGACAATTCAAAGTGTTTTGCGTGGCAAAATATTCTTTGACAAAAATGAAAATATAACTTCTCCTTTGATCAGTTTGCCTAAATAATTCAGATTTTCCGGGAATTATTCAATAAAACAAAATCGAGCAAAACCATTGCCGAAAGGGCTTCTACAATCGGAACGGCTCTTGGCAAAACACAAGGATCGTGACGTCCTTTGCCTTGCATTTCTACTAATTCGCCTTGAGAACTAAGTGCTTCTTGTTTTTGCATCAAAGTTGCCACTGGTTTAAATGCCACACGGAAATAAATATCCATTCCGTTGGAAATCCCACCTTGAATCCCACCTGAAAGATTGGTTTTGGTCGTTCCGTCTTCGTTGAATAAATCATTGTGTTCCGAACCTTGCATTCGTGCACCGCAAAATCCGCTTCCGTATTCAAATCCTTTTACCGCATTGATTGAAAGCATTGCCTGGCCTAATCTAGCGTGAAGTTTATCAAAAATCGGCTCGCCCAATCCAATAGGCACATTTTTAATCACACAAGTTATCGTTCCGCCGATAGTATCGCCGGCTTTTCTGACTTGTTCGATTTTCTCAATCATTTGGGCAGCGGTTTCTTCATCGGGACAACGAACGATATTTGATTCGGTTTTGGAGAAATCCAGTTTCTGATAAGGTTTCTCTAAAAATAAATCTCCGACCGATGAAACATAGGCATTGATTTCTATTTCTTTGATAATTTGTTTGGCAACTGCTCCGGCTACCACCCAATTGGCAGTTTCACGCGCTGAACTTCTGCCTCCGCCCCTATGATCTCTGTTGCCGTATTTTTTTTGGTAAGTAAAATCGGCGTGCGACGGCCGAAATACATCTTCGATGTGCGAATAATCTTTGGATTTCTGATTTTCATTCGGAATGACAAATCCAATGGGCGCTCCTGTTGTTTTTCCTTCAAAAATTCCGGAAAGAAACTGTACCGTATCGGATTCTTTTCTTTGGGTTACAATTTTGGATTGTCCGGGTTTGCGTCGATCTAATTCGGATTGAATTTTCTCCAAATCAAGTTCAATTCCGGCGGGACAACCGTCAATAATTCCACCCATTGCCGTTCCGTGGCTTTCTCCAAAAGTCGTAAGTCGAAAAATCTTTCCGATTGTGTTCATAAATAAGGATTGACTACAAATATAGACTTTGAGCGCTTAACTTACAATCCGCATTTAGTTTGAATAAAAAAAGCTTTGGCTAAATCTAACCAAAGCTTGAAAAAATAAGATGAGATGAATTATTGATAATGAAATGAAGCTTCCTGGACATCTCTTGAATTCGTCCCGATGAAAACTTTAAACTCTCCCGGTTCGGCTTCCCATTTTTGATTTTTTGTGAAATAAGTAATCATTTCTTCATCGATTTTAAAGGAAACGGTTTGGGTTTCACCCGGATTTAAACTGATTTTCTGAAAACCTTTCAATTCTTTCACGGGACGGGTAATGCTTCCCACCAAATCACGCAAATAAAGTTGCACTACCTCCTCACCTTTTAGGTTTCCAATGTTTGTCACCTGAACAGTTGCTGTGATATTTCCGCCTTTTGAAAAACTGGTTTTGTCAAGTTTTACCGCACTGTATTTAAAATTAGTATAACTCAAACCGAATCCGAACGGATAAAGTGCATCTCGATCAGAATCCCGATAAGAAGTATAAGTTACTTCCTGAATTTCATCGCCGCGACCGGTATGTTTATGATTGTAATAAAGCGGTAATTGTCCTACATTTCTGGGGAAAGAAACCGGTAATTTTCCGGCTGGATTGTATTTTCCGAATAAAACCTCGCCAACTGCATTTCCGTGTTGCGAGCCCAGCAACCAGGTTTCCAGAATCGCCGGAATGTTTTCATCGCTCCAGCTCAGATCCATCGGACGACCATTCATCAAAACCATTACGATGTTTTTATTGACCTTATGAATTTCGGAAATCAACTCATCCTGAACACCCGCAAAACCAATGTCGGTCTGGCTTCTACCTTCACCTGACTGGAATGCATCTTCTCCTACCACCAAAATGACCAAATCTGCGTCTTTGGCTTTTTTCACCGCATCTGCAAAACCTGATTGATCGGTCTGGTTAAGAGTCATCGGTTTTAAAAAACTTCGTTCGCCCGTGGATAATTCCGCTGCTTTTGCGTAGGTAATTTTAATTCCTTTTGGTGCGTGATTTTTAATTCCTTCCAAAACGGAAACCGCTGAATTAGGCGTCGCCTGTGCCCGCCAGTTCCCAAGCGGAGAATCTTTATCGTCTGCCAAAGGTCCGATTACGGCAATGCTTTTCACCGTATGGGAAAGTGGTAAAATATTTTGGTCATTTTTCAATAAAACGATTGATTTTTTAGCTGCTTCTAATGCTAACGCCTGATTTTCTTTGGAATACAATTCTTTCTTTTCAAATTCCTCATCACAATATTTGTAAGGATCATCAAAAAGTCCCAATCTGAATTTCAGTCGAAGTGTACGTCTTACAGCATCGTCAAGCAATGCGATATCCATTTTCTTTTGTTCGACCAGATTTTTCAGTGCGACTTCATAAACCCTTCCTTCCATATCAATGTCACTTCCGGCTGTCATGGCTAGAAGAGCCGCTTGCGATTCGTCTTGGGCTACGCCATGTGCAATCAGTTCTCTGATGGAACCCCAGTCCGAAACCATTACACCGTCCCAGTCCCATTCGCCTTTCAATAATCTTCGCTGAAGATAAGAATCGGCAGTGGCAGGAATTCCGTCCAATTCGTTGAATGCATTCATAAATGTCGCGGATCCAGCTTCTGCAGCAGCTTTGAAAGGCGGCAGAATCGAATTATTCAATTCATAAATACCGATGTTGACCGTATTATAATCACGTCCGCCTTCAGCTAGTCCATATCCCGCAAAATGTTTTGCACTTGCTGCAATAGATGATTTCGAAGTCAGATCATCACCCTGATATCCTTTAATTTTTGCCACTCCGATGAGTGAAGTCAGATAAGGATCTTCACCTGAGCCTTCCATAATTCTTCCCCAACGGGCATCGCGTGAGATGTCAATCATAGGAGAAAAAGTCCAGCCAATTCCGGAAGCCGCAGATTCCGCAGCCGCCACACGAGCCGTTCTTTCCATCAAATCAAGATCCCAGCTGGCGCTTTCACCCAGTGGAATCGGAAAAATCGTTTTATAGCCGTGAATGACATCATACGCAAACACTAAAGGAATTTTCAGTCTTGAATTTTCCAAATTCAGACGTTGGGCCTCGCGGGTATTTTTCACACCGGTAACGTTCAGCATAGAACCTACCAGTCCGTTTTTGAGGTTGTCGAGTTTAATTTGATTATAAGCATCATTGGCCGGTCCGGTTACGTCCCAGCTGGCACTGTACTGGACGAGTTGGCCGATTTTTTCTTCTAAAGTCATAATGGAAAGAAGCGAATCGATTTTCGTTTCAATCTCCTTTTCCTTCTGATTTTGAGCCAAAGCAAGCCCTGACCAGACAACGCAAAGGATGGTGCCTGCTATTAATTTTATTTTCATTCTTTTTTAATTAGGAAAAACAGCCGCCCTTTAAAAATCCCTAACCAATGAAAGGGCAGCTATTCAATGACATTAAACTCTATTTCTAATTATAAACTCTTACATAATCAATTTCCATTGCACTTTGTTGGAATGCGGGATCAATTACACCTCCCAGATTACCACCCATCGCAACATTTAAAATAATGAAGAACGGACTGTTGAACGGGATTCCCGAATTATTGGAGAATTCGTGATAAACCACATTGTCCACTGCAAACAAAATATGCTCGGCTGTCCACTCGACTGTATAAAGGTGGAATTCAGAATCAGCAGTCGGCAAATCGGTTGAACCCACTACCGCATTTCCACCGGAATTGCCCGGGAAATGCAAGGCGCTCTGCACCACTCCGGGATTGTTTCCTACGTGCTCCATCACATCAATTTCGCCACAATAAGGCCAACCCACATTGTCAAATGTTGAACCCAGCATCCAGATAGCCGGCCAGGTTCCACCACCTACAGGAAGTTTGGCACGGACTTCCATCCGTCCGTATTGAAAATCAAATTTGTTTTTGGTGTTGATGCGTGAAGATGTAAATTCGAAACCTTCCATATTTTCACGTTTGGCAATGATTTTCAAAATTCCATTTTCAATCACTGCATTCTGATCTGTATAATATTGAGATTCCTGATTTCCCCATCCATTGTTATTCCCGATTTCAAAATTCCATTTTTGGAGGTCAACTGATTCTCCGTCGAATTCATCAAACCAAAATAAATTGTTGAATTCCGTCTCAAATTCGCCCGGATCATCATTTCCGCCACCGCCACTCGGATCGGTTGTGAATTTCATATACCAGGCAATATTGGTATCGCCCGGAGGGGCCATCTGAAAACGCACATACATATAATCTTCCGTGATTTCCAGAATTTCGTAATTACTTTGTGCTACATAATACGCCATAAAGCCGCCATCACCAATCATCATTTGAGTACCTGTGGTTTCGGGTGCACCCGGTGTTGCTGCCGCCAGCGTTACAAAACGGTCACCCGAAGTATCGTAAGGCAGACAAGTGTCTTCGTCACCACTTCCGCCACCAACGCTCAGGTAAGTAACGTTAAAGAATGTTTCACCGTGATTGTTCAGGTTATAAACGATGTTCTGATTTCCATCCAAACTGAAAGTAAGTTCGTCATTATAAAAACATTCGTCTTTCTCAAAAGGAGCTGCGCTGTACCAATCCTGGGTATAGCTTGTCATGGGTCCTAATCCCAAATGACCCGGCAAGCCTTTGGCGATGTACCAGGTTTTGGAGGAACCTCCAGTCAATAATTCTTTGGTATTTTCATCAGAAAAACTACTAAAAACCGTTACAGAAACCGTTGTACTGGTACTTGCTCCGCCTGCGCCTGTAGCCAGAACCGTAACCGTATAGGTATTGATTCCTGTGAGTGCGTAAGAATGAGAAATTTCTCCATTTGAAGTAGAAGCAGTCGTATTATCACCAAAGAAGAATTTGTAATTCATGGCGTTGTCCGCAGTTGCGGTGAAATTTACAATTCCGCTTCCGTCGCCATAAGGATCTGAATCTGTTACGTTATAAATCGTAAAATTCACCGATAAATTGGTTGGTGCATTGATGTCTCCCATAGAATGATCATCATCATAACAGCCGTTCAGCGTAAGGCATCCGCCTAAAACCGAAACCAAAAAGATTATATAATTTTTAAAAATATTCATAAGATTTAATTTGTTTGTTCCACATCATCAAAATAATAATCAGTTCCCACTCCGGGGTTTCCGAAATCAAAGAATAAAACCAGACGTTTCCAGTTTCCGAGGTTCATACCTGTAAAATCGGCTTCGACAGTTTCCCAGGTATCGGCCTGATTGACGGTGGCTGAGGCTTCCACAAACTGTGCAGCATCTGTCGGGTCTTCAAACTTCACCAAAACCTGAATTCCGGCTTGGGGCGAACGAACTTTCAGTCGGATTTTACTTCCCTGACTGAAATCAACTGCTTCATCCAGTTCAATAAAGGCACCCGCCCAAGTTTCGGCGTTTACGCCTTTGTTAAATTTCCCTACGTGAGTGCTCGGATTATTCGCATCTGCGAAAGGATTTCCTTCTACCGTGATATTTCCGCCGCCAAATCCGGTAAAAATATAGGCACTTGGATCAAAAATTTCGAAATCAAGCGGAAGACTCATCGGAACTTTCTGGATGTTGTCGAAATAATAAGTTTCGCCTGTACCCGGAATGTTGAAATTGAAAAACAAAACAACTTTTCCGTAAGTCTGTGCAGCATCTACCGGCATTTCAAACACAAGTCTTTCCCATTGGTCGCTGACAGTTGTATTTGTAACGGCTTCTGCAAAAATATTGGCATCGGTTCCGTTTTCAACTTTCAGCAGAACCGGAATTCCTGCCTGCGGCGAATACACATCTACCGATAAAAGGTTGGAACCCGAAAAATCAATGTCTTCATTCAAAACTGCCACGGTACCGGCCCAGCTCTCAGAACCTGCTACTTTGGTATATTGTCCGACTCTGGAACTATTGTTAACCGAATTGGGTGCAGGATTGTCTACAATCGGAACGCCATCGCCATCTCCTCCTCCGAAGTTAAAAAAGGTATAATCAACCTGCGGATTTTCAAATGTTATAGGCAAAGCAAGCGGAAAGAAAATCTGTATTTCTTGCTGGAAAGATGTGGTTTGGGTACCTCCGCTGTAGGCAATGACCGTAATATTATAAGTTCCTGTTTCCTGGTATTGGTAGGTGGCTGTTTCGCCTTCCAGAAATGAAACAGGTTCTTCATTTACATTCTCCCCGAAATACACATCGAAATAAGTTTCAAAATCTGCGGTTGCAGAAACATTTACAATGAAAGGATTATTTGCGTCTTTTACGATGCTTACTTCCAGATTCTGAGGTGCCTGAAAAGAAACTTCCAAATTTTGTATCACTTCTGCTCTTTCCCCACTTAAATTCACTGCTAGCAATTTCACTTCATAATTTCCTTCTGCATAAATATGTTCAAGGGATTGTCCGGGCGCGATTTCTTCCGAAATTTCACCGTCCCCGAATTCCACCTGAAATTGAGTAGCATTTTCGCCGGAAGGCGTGATGGTTACCAGACCTGAATTGTCCTGGGTAATTTTAAAATCCATCGAAAGTCCGGTAGGCGCTCCCGTACCCGAAACTTCGGTAAGTGCGTCGTCATCGGAACATCCGAAATAAAAGGGAAGCAATGCTAAAAATATTATTTTAACTAAATTTTTCATAGTTCTGTATTTTAATAATTAGGGTTCTGTTGCCAGTTTCCGTTTGAAAACTGAATTTCTTCAAAAGGTATCGGAAACAATTCGTGTTTACCTGCGACAAATCCCGGGATGGTTCCGGCTGCTTTTCCCGTTCTCACCAAATCAAAAAACCGGTGTCCTTCACCCATCAGTTCCAATCTTCTTTCACGCCAAATGGCTTCGGTAAGCGCCTGTCCGGAAACGGTCACATTGTTGTTCGTATTCCCAAATGCACGTGAGCGAACCTGGTTCAGGTAATTTCTTGCCGTTGCATCACTGATTCCTCCACGGTTGTAAGCTTCAGCTGCCATCAGTAAAACATCGGCATAACGGATAGCTCGGTAATTATTCGGATTGGTAAGGTTTAAATCACCTTGGGCTTCACCACTTCTTTCTCTTGGCAGATATTTCCGGTTGAAATAACCGGTATGTTTATAGCCTTCACCGTAAGTTGCTCCGGTAGCCGAAGCCCAAGCTTCGATATCGAGAATGGCAATATCTCTTCTCAAATCTTCTTCATCATAAGCATTGTAAGATTCAGCAGTAGGAACGTTGAAACTATAACCCGAAGTAAATAATGGGCCAGAATAATTTCGGATACCATTGAAACCTACTGCCACATTTCCTTCGCTACACTGTAAACATTCGAATCCGGCGCCTTCGACATCGGTGTACTGAACTTCAAAAACCGATTCGGAACCGTTTTCCTGGTCGAATTCAAATAAAGTCGAATAATCCTGTACAAGCGAATAATTTCCGGAACCTATTACCTGATCAAGTGCTGTCGCTGCCTGCTGGAATTTGTTCTGATACAAATACACTTTCCCTAATAAGGCATAAGCCGCACCCTGTGTTGTGCGTCCCACTTCGGGTGCAACCGGATTCAGGTTTTCACTTGCAAAAATCAAATCCTGTTCAATAGCTGCGTAAACTTCTTCAACCGGAGAACGCGGAATGACTTTCTCATCGCCTATGACAAACATTTCATCCCCTTTCATAGGAATTCCCCCGAACCATTTTACCAATTCGAAGTGATAATATGCACGAAGGAAACGGGTTTCCGCAATCATTTGAGTTTTACCGTCAAAATTGATTTTATCCTGATTTTCCATAATGAAATTGCATCGTTGCACACCGGCAAACATCCAGTCCCAAACTTTTTTCAGTTGGTCGTTTACCGGATTATGGGTCATTTCATCGACCTGTTGAAAGCCGATTACATCATTTGCACTTTCGCCACCACTGAGGGTATTGTCAGAAGCAATTTCGCCCATCAACACGTTCTGATAAGTGGACTGCAATAAATCATAAGCACCGATCAATGCTTTGTAATAATCATCTTCCGAATTGAAAAAGTTTTCGGAGTCGATGGTATATTCTGGATCCTGATCCAGCTGACAATTGTACAATGACAAAGTGAGCAGAGCAGAAAAAACGATTGTTAAATATCTGTTGAATTTCATCTTTTAATATTTTTTGGTTTCAGACGGATTCGATCCGCTCATTAAAATTTAAGATTTATACCCATCATATAGGTTCTCGGAATCGGATAAAATCCGTAATCAATTCCCGCTGCAAGCGGATCATTGGACGAAGCACCCGGATCATAACCTTTGTATTTCGTAAAAGTATAAAGGTTGTTTACCGCTGCATAAATTCTCAGCTTCTTGATGAATGAATCTCCCAAAAGTTTGTCACTGAATGAGTAACCCAATTGCAGATTCTGAATTCTGGCATAAGAAGCATCTTCTACATAATAATCAGAAAAAACATAATTATTTGTGGCGCCGGTTGTCACGCGCGGAACTTCATTTGAGGTCCCGGGACCGTGCCATCTGTCCAACACATAATTGAGTCGGTTGACATCGCTCAGCGCTCTTTCATAATTTCGAACCATATCATTGCCCAAGGAAGCAAAAATGTAAGTTGTAAAATCAATTCCTTTATAATTCAAAGTCAAATTGAATCCCATAGTGGCATCGGGAATCGGGTCACCTATGTAAACGCGGTCGTTTGTGTCGATGATTCCATCGCCGTTCTGATCCACGTATCGCAAATCACCGGGTCTGACATCGGACGTTCCCAAAGCCGATTGGTCGGCGTGCGTATTGACTTCATCCTGATTTTGGAAAATACCATTGGTCTGATAACCGAAGAAATACCCCATCGGCTGCCCGACTTCCATTCTTGAAGGAAAAGGCTGTCCCACACCAAAAGCACCGCCCTCCATAAATCCGGTGCTGTTATTTACTTCCGTAACTTCATTTTTAATTAAAGTTAAATTATAACCTGCCGATACAGAAAAATCAGATCCAATTTTCTGATTGTAATTCAATGCGAATTCAAAACCTCTATTTTCAACAGTTCCAGCATTCATAGTCGGAGCGGAACTTCCCGGCGCACCGATTCCAACGATTCCTGAAATCGGAATATTATTAATCAAAAGGTCTTTTCTTGTATCGATAAAATAATCGGCCACAAAAGTTAATTTATTATTGAAGAAATTCAGATCCAATCCTACATCTAGCTTTTCAGCTGTTTCCCAACGCATTTCTTTGTTTGGAATTCCACCGATGGCCAAACCGTTTGTGATAGAACCATTCAAAACGTAAACCCCTTCGCCGTTCAATAATGAACGATAAGTTCCGCTTACCTGGTCATTCCCCAATTGTCCCCAGCTCCCGCGGATTTTCATAAAGTTCACAAATCCGGCATCACCCCAGAATCCTTCTTCCGAAACAATCCAACCTGCTGTAAAAGAAGGAAACCATTCGACTCGGTTGTCTTTGTGGAACAAGGTTGATTCATCTCGGCGAATCATCGCTGACAATAAATATTTTCCGTTGAAATCATATTGCAAACGCCCGAAATAAGATAGTCTCCTGTCGTCATAATTCCAGGAATTACTTGGGTTGTTTTCCACCGGTCCCTGTGCAAGTCCGATGTCGGCAAAATCCCAGGAATTATTGGGTACATCAAATCCGGTGGCCGATAACTGATCGCCCCAGGTTCTGAAAAATGTTGTCCCAACTGTTGTGGTGAAATTATGATTGGCAAGTTCGAAGTTATAATTCGCAAACAAGTCAAATGTATAATCGTAATAGTTTGATTTATTTTGAGTTACGCTGCTTCTCGGATTGTTAAAAACCTTTCCTCCGCCATAATCCACAATCGGACTGAAACCGCGGTAATCGTCATTTGAAGAATTAAATCCGACACGTCCGGTCACTTCAAAATTTTTGAATAAATCATAATTCAATTCAAAAGTTCCGCTGAGTTTACGCATTGTATAATTATTAAAAGTATTGGCAATCTGCGCCAGCGGATTGATTACCTCATTACCGATTCCTGCCGTGTTGGGCATCAGATAAAATGAACCATCATCGTTGTAAGCCGGAACAGTCGGCGGCGCATTCAGTGCATTGAAAAGCACAGAGCCTAAACCATTTTCGTTCAAAGTTTTGCGGTTGATGTTCATATAATTCACATTGGTACTAAACCGAAGTCGGTCGGTCAGGTCTCCTGAAAGTGAAATTCTTGCGGTGTTTCTTTTGTATCCGGATTTATCTTCACCTACAATCCCTTCCTGCTCCAGATTTGAAGCACTCAATGCATAAGCAACTTTTTCACCACCACCAGCAGCCGAAAGTTCATGGCTCATTACAGGTGCAAGCGAGAAAACTTCATCCTGCCAATTGGTACCGATTCCCAGCAGGTTTCCGATTTCCGGATAGGGAATGTTCTGGCCACCATTTGCATAAGATTCGTTTAATAATAAGGCATATTCGGTGGCATTCAAAAGCGGTAACTTTCTGGAAGTTTCCTGAATTCCGTAATAAGCATTGTATCCAAATTCAATTTTCCTGTTTTTTCTACCTTTTTTAGTAGTAACGAGAATTACACCGTTGGCTGCAATGGTTCCGTAAATCGCGGCTTGTGCATCTTTCAGAACGGTAATATTCTCAATATCAGCCGGATTCAGCGTGCTCAAATCCCCGATGTATCCGTCGATGATAACAGTTGGCGCTGTGATTCCGTTGGTGGCAATCCCTCTGATGTTGATGTTATAACCCGAACCGGGCGCTCCCGATTGTGCGGTAACATTCACTCCCGAAACTGTTCCTTGTAAAGCTTGTTCTACTTTTACAGGTTTCAGCTGTTCGAGGGTTTCGCTATTTACTGTGGAAACGGCTCCGGTAATCTCTTTTTTCACTTGTGAGCCATATCCGATTACGACCACGTCATCCAGAAGAGTGAGTTGCTCGGGATTCAGGAAGAATTCCATGGCCAGTTCACCCTTGTAGTCAAACTCCATGGTGTCATAACCAAATGCACTGAAAATGAGAATATCTCCTTCTGAAATTCCATCCAACTGAAAGGTTCCCGAGGTATCGGTTACGACTTCTTTTGAAAAGTCGGTAGTTGTGACCGAAACGTCGGACAGAGGTAAGCCCGACTCGGCATCTTTCACAACTCCATTTAAAACAGTTTCCTGTGCATAAATTTGCCCTATGAAAACTGTAAATAGAAATAGTAAAATTTTGTACTTCATGTTTTGTATTTTAATAATACCCAAGTAAGGAAATGAAATTGATTTTCCCTAAAATCTATCCCCTACAAATAATATACAGCGCAAAATAATTGAGATTCGATATGTCAAATTATGCGTTAAATCAATGTTAAGTTATGGTTTGAAATTTTAACAATGTTTAATTCAAACGTTATAAATCGATGTTTTTATTAAAATGTTGTGGTAATGTTGTGGTGAAATTCAGAAATGTAAAGGTGTTTACAAACTCAAAATATAGTCAATGAGTCCGTCTTCGTGTTCAAGATTTAATTTTTTACGCAAACGGTACCTTTTTACTTCCACACTTCGCACCGAAATATTCAAAAGTGAAGCAATTTCTTTTGAGGTCAGATTTAATCTGAGATAAGCACAAAGTTTGAGATCATTTGGGGTAAGCGAAGGATGGATTTCCTTGATGATTTTCAGAAAATCTTTGTCGGCATTGTTAAATGTTTCCGCAAACATATTCCAGGTGTCTTCGCCATTTAGATTTTCGTGAATGATCTTCATGACTGCTTTTATATGCGCATCCTTTGTTTCGCATTGTTCCAGATGTTTCTGAATATTTCCCAGAATTTCACTCTTGTTGATCAGGTTCATGGTGGAAGTGGCAAGTTCCCGGTTTTTATTTTCTATATCTGTTTGAAGTTGTTCATTTTTCAGTTTCATAATGTACTGATGGTTTTCAAGCTCCTGAATTTCGTACAGACGCTTATTCTCCTGAATGATTTTCTCATTTTGTCTCTGATAATATCTTTTGTACAATCGGTTAATCAGAAAACCTGACAAAACAAAAACAATCAGATAAAAAATCAAGGCAAGATTTGACAAAAACCAAGGACGTTTTATAGAAAAATTATAAGAAGCAACACTATCCATTTCTTCATATCCGATTCTTCCTTTTACTTCAAAAATATAGGAACCCCAACCTAAATTATTGAACTGAGCATTGGATTTAGTCGTCCAGTCAGACCAATCCTCATCCTCAGTTCCCAAAAGACGATAACTGTATTCCACGCTTGTCATTTTTGAAAAAGAAGGAATGGTAAAATAGAAATGAATATTATTCTCTTTATTGGCAAATTTCCCTTCCTCTTTCAATTCTCTGAATTCGGGAGTAGCGCCGGATCGAGCGACACTTACGCCATTTAAAAACAGAGGATTTTCTGCTGGCTGAATTTTATCAGGATTTAGAATTAAGTAACCATTTGAAGTACCTATCAGGTATTGATTATTGCCGATTTTAGACAGGTTTTCATAACCTGTAATTGAGTTCGAATAAGAATAATTAATCGGAATCGAAGCAATATGTAATTCTTTCCCCAGCGAATGATTGGAAATCCGGTTGACATTGTCCTTCCCAAAAACCCAAAGCGAATTATCAACCGAAATCAGTTTTCCTGAAACGAAATTTCCTTTGTCAAAAATTTGGCTCAGTGATTCTTCTTTCTGAAATTCTTTCGTTTTGGGATTTAGTTTAAAAATCCCCTCTGATGAAGCGTAAAAAAGTTGATTGTCAAATTTTGCGATGCTCGAAGCATTTCCTTTTTGAGGAGATTTATAATGATAGACAGAAGTCACTTTCTGGAAATCAGCATCCATCGACAATCTGATGATTCCTTTGTATTCGTGATTGATATAAACCTCATCACCCATAAACTCCACAAAACGGCTGGAAATGTCAAATCCTTCCAATTTATTTCGGAAAGTCCATTTACCATTTTGCTTTTCAAAAAAACTCAAGCCTTCATAATTCCCGGCCATCAGTATCGACGGATTTTTAGTCGGAATAAATTTCCATGTTCCGTTATTTCCTTTGAGAATCGGCAAAGCCTGAAAACCATTTACGATAAACGCACCCAAATCATGACCACAAAAAAGCACATCATCATAAACCGTCAGATTCCAAACCTGACCTTTGGTATTTTCCACCATCCGAAATTCCTCTTTTGAATGAAGTGGTTTGACAAAAAGCCCCTGATTGGTTCCGACATACAGCAGTCCTTTGTGGTAAACCGAAGTATAAACCGTACCCAGAAAACCTTTGTTGTCCTCATAAACCAAAACCGAAGAATTGAGATTGATACAACTCACGCCATTGTCCAACCCCAACCATAAATTTCTTTCACTGTCTTCGTACAAACTCAGCACCGTATTGTTCAGAAGTCCTTCGGACTGATCAATGTGATACAAAATTTTATAAGAAGCATCGGTAATATACAAACCATTGGAAACCGTTCCCAAAGCAAAATTCCCACCCGACAACTGCCTACTCGCATAGAGATTTATCGGTGGAAGTTCTGTCTGAATTCTGGTGAGATTTCCATCCTTAAATTTATAAATCCCTTCATACTGAGTATGAATTTCCAGATAGTTCTCCTTTTCAAAAACCGAAACCACTTTGTTATCCCGGAAAAGCGGATCGCTGTTGATGAGTTTACTTTCGCCGTTCACCACTTCAAACATTCCTTCGCCAAAAGCCTGATAAAAAATACGATTATCTACTTTAAAAACCTTTGAAATCGTATTGGAAACCGAAATAATTTTAAAAATTTCCTGTACTGTATCATAAATAAACAAATGATTCAGAGACTGAAAAATCACATAACGGCCATGATCAATAATATTCCAGAATTGCTCATCAGTACTGATTTTCTCAATGATATTTTCACTTAAAGAAGTATATTTCAGCGTACCGTTTCCGGCTTTCGCCCAATATCCAAATTCCCGGTAACATCCTGTATAAACCCTGTCTTTCACCACTTTTACCGACCTGATGATGGTGTTGTTAGGCGAACTGTAAACCCGCCAAACGGAACCATCAAATTCCATCAGACCTTTGTTATTGGCCACATATATGAAGTTCGCATCTGACTGTGAAATCATCCAGTTTTGATTTCCACCGTTGTATTCTTCTTTTGAAAAATTCTGAACTGGCGGTAATTCCTGCGACATTGTGCAAGTAGAAATCCAGATCAGTAAGAACAGGAATTTAAATTTCATAGACAACTTCTTCAATTCAAAAATAGAAACTTAATTAGAATTGTCTATATTCCTACCTGAACTTTGTTTAAAGCATATTCTAAATTCCCATCTTTTAACCGGATTAACAAGGCAATATTTGTAAATTTGTCCTCCCATGAAGAATTATTTAGACGAACTGAACGAACCCCAGAGACAAGCTGTTGAAATTACCGAAGGACCGCTGATGGTCATTGCGGGTGCGGGATCGGGAAAAACCCGTGTCCTTACCTATCGGATTGCTCATTTAATTGAAAAAGGCGTTGATCCTTTCAATATCCTCGCCCTGACTTTTACCAATAAAGCTGCGCGAGAAATGAAAGACCGGATTTCAAAAGTGGTCGGCGAAAGCGAAGCCAAAAGCCTTTGGATGGGAACTTTTCACTCGGTTTTTGCGAGAATTCTCCGTGTCGAAGCTACTCGTTTGGGGTATCCTTCCGATTTCACGATTTATGATACGCAAGATACCCAAAGCGTGATGAAAAAAGTCCTGGACGAACTTCAACTCGATAAAGATATTTACAGAGTGAAACAGGTTTTGCACCGAATTTCACAATTTAAAAACAATCTGATTACCGTTCGGGCGTATCATAATACACCGGAATTGATTGAAGCCGATGCTGCTGCCATGCGTCCCAAAATGGGCGAAGTTTACAGAGCATATGTAGATCGCTGCTTTAAATCGGGAGCCATGGATTTCGATGATTTGCTGTTGCGAACCAATGAAGTCCTGACAAGATTTCCTGAAGTTCTGGCCAAATACCAGGAAAGATTTAAATACATATTGGTGGATGAGTACCAGGATACCAACCATTCGCAATATTTAATCGTAAAAGCTTTGGCTTCTCGTTATGAAAATCTTTGTGTAGTGGGCGATGATGCGCAGAGTATTTATGCGTTCCGTGGGGCGAACATTCGCAATATTTTATCGTTCCAACAAGATTATCCGGACGCAAAAGTTATTCCGCTTGAACAAAATTACCGTTCCACCAAAACGATTGTGGGTGCTGCCAATCAAATCATTGCGCAAAACCGTGACCAATTGGAAAAAAATGTCTGGACAGCCAATGATGATGGACAAACCATTCCGGTTTATCGGGCTTTGACCGATGCCGATGAAGCAAGATATGTGGCTTCACAAATTTGGGAACTTCAATTGAACGAACACCTCAAACACAAAGATATTGCGGTTCTTTATCGAACCAATGCACAATCGCGTGCGATAGAAGAAGCTTTGCGAAAAAGAAATCTTCCGTATCGGGTCTATGGCGGAACTTCGTTTTTCCAACGAAAGGAAATCAAAGATTTGGTTTCCTATCTGCGACTACTAATTAATCAGAATGACGAAGAAGCTTTGCTTCGGATTATCAATTATCCGACGCGTGGAATTGGTCAGACAACTTTGAATAAATTAACAGTTGCTTCGGGGGAATACGAGAAAACGATTTATGAAATCCTGGAAAACATTGGTCAATATGCAGGAAAAATCGGTTTGAACAATCCGACGGCTCAAAAACTGAACGATTTCATTACCATGATTAAAAGTTTCAAAGTGATGCTCCAAAATCATGATGTGTATGAAGTTGCTTCGCATGTCGCCAAAACCACCGGACTCATCAAAACACTAAAAGAAGATGATACGCCTGAAGGAATTTCAAGGTTGGAAAACATTCAGGAATTGCTGAACAGTATTCAGGGTTATGTAGATGAACAAAAACAATTGGATGAAGGCGATCCTTCGTTGAGCGGATTTTTAGAAAATGTCGCACTCGCTACCGATGCGGACAATGATGATGAGGACGACAATAAAGTTTCGCTTATGACCGTGCATTTGGCCAAAGGATTGGAGTTCCCGGCGGTTTTCATTGTGGGTTTGGAAGAAAATTTATTTCCGTCCATGATGAATTTGAACACACGTCAGGAATTGGAAGAAGAACGTCGTTTGTTTTATGTAGCACTAACGCGTGCGGAAAAGTTTGCGCATCTGACGTATTCGGTTTCAAGATTTCGTTGGGGAAAAATTGTGGACAGCGAACCGAGTCGTTTTTTGGAAGAAATTGATGATAAATATTTGGAATGGAAAAACCTCAACGCCGGACTTCCTGTGAACAAAAGCGGATTGAATGTTAATTTGTTTGATGATGATTATTCGCAAGTTCCAAAATTCGAAAGAAAGAAAACCGAACCGAAAAAACCGGACAATCCTTTGAAACCGAAAGCAAGTTTCAAACCGATTGCTCAGGCCAAAATCGTGAATCAGTCCAATGGTGAAAACGTGGATTTATCGGCCGGAAAAATCGTAATGCACGATCGTTTCGGGCGAGGAAAAGTAATTTCGCTGGAAGGTGATCCAGACAATGTAAAAGCTACGGTTTTGTTTGACAATGCCGGCGAGAAGAAATTATTGCTGAATTTCGCCAAGCTGAAAGTGATTGGATAATTAAGAAGAGGAAATTATTTTAAAATAATTTCTTCTTCTCCTTTTTCGATTTGCCCAATCAACATCGAACCTTCAATTAATTCTAAAACAGAATCGGCATCTTTTGTATCACAAACGACAACCATTCCTACACCCATATTGAAAGTACCGAACATTTCATCCTCTGGAATTCCACCGCGTTTCATCAATTCCTGCATCACAGTCGGAACTTTGACTTTTGATTTTTTGATGACAGCCTTCAAACCTTTCGGTAAAATTCTTGGGAGATTTTCAATCAATCCACCACCCGTAATGTGCGCAATTCCGGAAAGCTGAACTTTTTCCCTGATTTTAAAAATATCGTTTTGATATAATTTCGTAGGAACCAAAAGCGTCTCCCAAAGTGGTTTCCCTTCAAATTCCTCATTGAAATCAGAAAATATTTTTCGAACCAATGAAAAACCATTGCTATGAAATCCGCTGGATGGGAGTCCAATAATCATTTGACCTTCTCGGATTTCTGAACCATCGATGATTTCATCTTTCTCCACTACACCTACACAAAATCCGGCTACATCATAATCTCCGACTTGATACATTCCTGGCATTTCGGCTGTCTCCCCACCGATTAAAGCCGTTCCCGTTTCTTTGCAAGCGGCAGCAATTCCACCTACGATTTCGGCGGCAATGTCAGAATCCAATTTTCCGCAAGCAAGATAATCCAGAAAAAACAAAGGTTTAGCTCCGTGACAAAGGATATCGTTTGCACACATCGCAAAACAATCAATCCCAACCGTATCATATTTTTTCACGTCCAGCGCAATTCTGAGCTTTGTTCCTACTCCGTCGGTTCCGGAAACCAAAACCGGATTTTTATAACCTGAAAGTTGATAAAAAGCACCAAAACTGCCGATACCGTTCAGAACATTGGCATTATGAGTTTCAGAAACTGCTCTTTTGATTTTTGAAACGGTTTGGTAACCTTCTTCTTTATCTACGCCCGCTGATTTGTAGGTATTACTCATGAAATTCTAATTGTGATTGAATGGTGGCACAAAAATAACCAATAATTCAACAGCTACCTAAACTGCAAGGACAAATTTCTCTTGCTTATGAAAGCTTCCAAAATCGCTACTTGTGGGTATTTCCGAACATGCAAAGACAACTTAATTTTGTCTTTAAAACTTATTATATTATGAAAAAAATTACGTTATCGGTTTTTATGAGTTTGCTAACTTTTTTTAGTCTCAAAGCACAATCTAACTTTGAAATTGGTGTTATTTTCGGAACTACAATCAACGAAGTTTACGGAAGCCGAAGCGGCAATATCGGAGGTGGTGTTGCTTATTATTTCCAACCTGTTGATAAGTTAAGAGTTGGACCTATGGTTTTATTTGACCATTTTGCAAGCAATGATGCTCAAGGAATAGATGCTTCTTTCTTAGATATAGCAGCTTCTGCAAAATATAATTTCATACCGGCATTGTTTGGAGGGTTGGATCTTGGATATGCTGTTGCCTTAGAAGAAGGATACAATGGCGGTTTTATGGTACGTCCTAGATTTGGATGGAGCACCAGACTGACCGATTTATACATCGCTTACAAAGGAATTTTTGCTACACAGGATTATTACTCAGAATCTCAATACAATTATGCGGCGGTTTCTAGTTTGTCTTCTATAACATTGGGCTTAAACTTCAAATTTTAATTAAAACTAAACGCTTATAAATCAAATGAAGGCATCTCTGGCAGATGCCTTTTTTAATTGTTAAAATTGCTATGGCATTGTATTTGTAAAATTCAACTCCGTATAAAAACTAATAATTATGAAAAAGATTATTTTCACAGCATTACTTTCAATAATCGGATTAGTAGGAGTAAATGCACAAAGCGGAAGCTTTGAAGTAGGTCCTTATCTAGGAGCGCCAGTTGGGGATGCAGATGCCCTGAGTTTTAATACGGGTGCAACATTTGCTTACTATGTTAACTTAGCGCCTAAATGGCAATTGGGTGGACTCATTGGAGTAGATCATTTCTTTGGCAAAGATTACCGTTGGGGCAATACTACTTACGAATATGAAGGAGCGACTTTCATTCCTTTGGCAGCAACTGCTAAATTTCAAATCACACCTCAATTATTTGCAGGATTGGATTTAGGATATGCAATTGGTGTAAGTGATGGCGCCGGCGATGGTGGTTTCTTAGCGCGACCTCGATTTGGGTTCAGTTTACCGATAGTTGATTTATACGGCTATTACAAAGCTATCAATTATAATTGGGACGGACCCGGACCTGGAAACCCGGACTGGGATGACAGATACAACGTCGGTTCAATCGGTGTTGGAGCTGCCTTTAAATTTTAATCTATACCTGAAAAAAATAAAAATCCCGTCTCGGCTGAGCCAAGACGGGATTTTTTATGTCTGTTTTTGAATTAATTTAAGCTAAAATACTATCAATGATTTCAACTGCTTTTTCCAAATCTTCACGTTTTACGTTCAGATGCGGACGGAACCTAACAGATTGATTTCCACAAGAAAGAACGATTAATTTGTTTTCAAATGCTTTGTTGATAAATGCATTTCGTTCTTCATCAGAAGGCAAATCAAACGAAAGGAACAATCCCATTCCGCGAACATTGCTCACATTTGAATATTTATCTTGTAATTTCTCCAATTCTGATTTCAAAAATTCACCCTGAACTCTTACATTTTCCAAAAGATTTTCTTGTTCGATTACTTCCAGAATCAGTTTGAAACGAATCATATCGATGTAGTTTCCGCCAAACGTGGAATTAATTCGGCTGGACTCTTGGAAGACATTATGATCCACTTGATCCAATTTTTCTTTATTGGCAAGAATTCCACAAACCTGTGTTTTCTTTCCGAAAGAAATAATGTCGGGAATGATGTCGTAATTCTGGAATCCCCACATTTTTCCGGTCAATCCGATTCCGGTCTGAACTTCATCTAAAATCAAAAGGATTTCATTCTCATCACAAATTCTTCTCAATTCTTTGAAGAATTCATTTCGGAAGAAATTATCACCTCCTTCGGCCTGAATGGTTTCAATTACCAAACAAGCAATTTCATTTGGATTTTCTGAAATCGCCGACATAATTTGTTCGATGGCCAGTTTTTCCTGTGAAATCGTTTTGGCTAAATTTTCTTCTGTAATCGGGAAATACAATTTCGGATTGATAATTCTTGGCCAGTCAAACTTCGGAAAATACATATATTTTCTCGGGTCTTTCGTATTGGTCAATGTCAATGTATATCCGGAACGACCGTGAAAAGCTTGCTGAAAGTGGATGACTTTCCCGGCTTCTTTGTCAATTCCTTTGGATTTATTCAATCTTGTTTTCCAGTCAAAAGCTGCTTTCAAAGCATTTTCAACTGCCAAAGCACCTCCTTCCACAAAGAAAGCATATTGTAATTCCTTTGGAATCGCGACACGTTCAAAAGTATCGACGAAATCGGCGTATTCTTCTGTATAAACATCCGAAACCGTTGGTTTATTTACAGCCATTCGACCTAAAAACTCAAGGTTTTTCACCAAATGCGGATGATTGTAACCAATGGAAGCCGAAGCAAACATACTGAACATATCCAGGTACTCTTCTCCATTTTCATCTACTATATAAGAACCGTGCGATTTCACGATATCCATCACAAGCGGATAACCATCGGCCAATATATGTTTTCCCAATCTTTCGTGTACGTTCATTGTTTGTGTTTCCATTTTATAAATATTTTGTTATGCGGATTGCAAACTTAAGAAATTAAAGACAAATAACTTAGAAATCAACCGCCGGATTTGCCCTCTTTTTTGCGTTTGAGATAATCCTGAACAAGAATCTGACTTGCCGCCATTTTCTTGTACATCGCACGTGCTTCTTCGGCCGGAGAACCGAAATAAGATTTCCCTTCCTCTAAATTATGTCCCACTCCGGACTGTGCCATCACCACGACTTTATCGGCGATTGTAATTCCGCTTTTGATCCCAACTTGCCCCCAAAGTGTGACTTCATTTCCAATGATCACACAGCCTGCAATCCCAACTTGCGAAGCTATCAGACATTTCTTACCGATGATAGTATCATGCCCGACTTGAATTAAATTATCCATTTTGGTTCCGTCTCCAATCCTCGTGGAGGCCGTCACGCCCCGGTCAATGGTACAATTCGCTCCGATTTCCACATCGTTTCCTATGACAACATTTCCAACGGATTTCAATTTATCAAATCCGGTTTCGCGCTTTTTATAATAAAATCCATCACCGCCCAAAACCGTTCCAGAATGAATGATCACATTGTCTCCGATGACTGAATCGTTTCCAATCGAAACATTGGCGTGGATCAGACAATTTTTGCCGATTTTTACATTTTGACCGATGAATGCGCCCGGTTGAATATGAGTTCCTTCTCCGATTTCAGCCGTTTCAGAAATACTTTGATTGGAAATTTTGAATGAATTAAAATACTGACCGATTTTTACAAAATCACGGAAAGGATCATCGGAGATCAACAATGCTTTACCTTCGGGACAATCCACTTCTTTATTGATTAAAACCACAGTTGCGGCACTTTGAAGAGCTTTATCGTAATATTTCGGATGATCCACAAAAACAATATCACCCGGTTCGACCACGTGAATTTCATTGAGTCCTTCCACCGGGAAATCTTCATTCCCGATAAATTTTGAATCAATCAAAGTGGCAATTTCTTTCAAAGTATGAATGCGTGGAAATTTCATCAGAATATAATTTTACCGCAAATATATTTTTTTCTTTTTGGAATGTTTCTTTTAACTTCGGTTAATATTTAACAACTGGAATAAAAATTGAGAGCATAGGTTCTTAATTATTCAAAACCCTAAAAAATCAATAGAATTATGAAATTACAAAAAGGAATTTTAGCAGTATTGGTCGGTTCGTCTTTGATTTTCACTGCTTGTAAATGTGAGAAAAAAGAAGGAATTGCGGTGGCTCCCGCAGAAGACACTCTACGAATTGACACAAATGCCGACGATCTGCCTGCTTCTAAATTGGATGCAGACGGAAATTATATTTATGACATCGGTAACAACACCGAAATTGCACTTCCGGACGGTGGTAAAATCGAGGTAGGTGAAAATTCAACCGAAAACAAATTATTCGGAATGTTGAACAATGCTAATTTTACAGTAAGTGACGATAAAACACAAGGTTGGGTGACACTTGACCGTGTTTATTTCGCAACCGGAAATTCTCAGCTGACGCCAAATTCAGAAGCGCAGGTTGCTAACCTGATTACTTTGCTGAAAGCTTTTCCTAATGCCAGCATAAAAGTAGGTGGTTACACAGACAGCACTGGCGATGCAGCTGTAAATCAACGCGTTTCAACGGAAAGAGCCAAGGCTGTAGCCGATAAAATCATTGCGGGTGGTGTAGACGCTTCAAGAATTGAAAGTGAAGGTTACGGTGCCCAGCATTTTGTATGTCCGGCAAATGATACGGATGAATGTAAAGCGCAAAACCGAAGAGTGGATATCCGAATTACCAAAAAATAAGTTGGTTTTGAGACAATTAAAAATCCCGGTCACTGAGGTTCTCGAAGTGCCGGGATTTATTTTTTATAATTATTTCGAATTAATTCTTGCTGTAAAGTACAGTAACACCTTCCTGTTCTGGCAAAGTAGGACGAACTTCCAAATGAAGCCCACCTTTTCTTTCTTTGGCTTTCATTCTGAACCAACCGGTTAACCAAAAAGGAATGATGGATGAGAAAAACAAAATTCCCCAAAAACCACAAACCGCCATAAACAAGAAAAATACAAACCCTAAGTACTGTGCCATAACTGTAAATTTATCCTGACAAAATTATAAAATTTAATCCAATTCCAAAACGAAACTGAAAATTATCACTTTTAAAAATTCTTTTGTAGAGGTTTCTTAACTTTGGGCTTTAATTTTCAAATAGATAGAATTCATTTGAAATAATAAAAATAAAATAGTTTAATCGTATTTTAAATAAAATAGAATGGAATACAGAATTGAGAAAGACACAATGGGGGAAGTGAAAGTTCCTGCCGATAAATATTGGGGCGCACAAACCGAACGTTCCCGAAATAATTTCAAAATCGGGCCGGCGGCTTCCATGCCCAAAGAAATTATTTATGGATTTGCTTATCTGAAAAAAGCAGCCGCCTATGCAAATTCTGAACTCGGTGCATTACCGCAAGAAAAAAGAGACCGAATTGCGCAGGTGTGTGATGAAATTCTGGCAGGAAAACTTGACAATCAGTTCCCACTTGTCATTTGGCAAACGGGTTCGGGTACTCAGTCCAATATGAATGTAAACGAAGTTATTTCGCATCGTGCCCAGGTACTTTCAGGTGGAAAAATCGGTGAAGGAGAAAAAGTTTTGCAACCCAATGACGATGTAAACAAATCCCAGTCTTCTAATGATACTTTCCCAACCGGAATGCACATTGCCTGTTACAAGGCCGTTGTGGAAAAAACAATTCCGGGTGTGGAACAATTACGCGATACCCTGAAAAGAAAATCTGAAGAATTCAAAGATGTGGTAAAAATCGGTCGTACGCATTTGATGGACGCCACTCCCCTAACTTTGGGACAAGAGTTTTCCGGGTATGTTTCCCAATTGGATCACGGATTGAAAGCTTTGAAAAATACTTTACCTCATCTTTCTGAACTGGCCCTGGGCGGAACGGCCGTTGGAACCGGCTTGAACACTCCGAAAGGCTATGATGTTCTCGTAGCGAAATACATTGCCGAATTTACCGGACTTCCATTTGTAACAGCTGAAAATAAATTTGAAGCATTGGCTGCCCATGATGCCATCGTGGAATCGCACGGCGCTTTAAAACAATTGGCTGTTTCACTGAATAAAATTGCAAACGACATCCGAATGCTGGCTTCGGGTCCCCGTTCAGGAATTGGCGAAATTTTCATTCCAGAAAACGAACCGGGTTCCTCCATTATGCCTGGAAAAGTCAATCCTACACAAGCCGAAGCTTTGACGATGGTCGCTGCCCAAGTGATGGGAAATGACGTTGCCATTACCATTGGTGGAACCCAAGGTCATTATGAACTGAATGTTTTCAAACCGATGATGGCTTATAATTTCCTACAAAGCGCAGAATTGATTGGCGATGCCTGTGTTTCTTTTGACGAACATTGTGCACAAGGAATTGAACCGAACCACAAACGAATCAAAGAATTGCTGGATAATTCATTGATGCTGGTTACGGCTTTGAATACTAAAATTGGCTATTACAAAGCGGCCGAAATTGCTCAAACCGCACATAAAAACGGAACGACTTTGAAAGAAGAAGCAGTTCGTTTGGGCTATGTTTCAGCGGAAGATTTTGATGCTTGGGTGAAACCTGAGGAAATGGTATAAGCCCCTCCTGACCTCCCCTGACAGGAAGAATTAAAATAGATAATTTGAAAATAAAATCCCGGCACTTCGAGAACCTCAGTGACCGGGATTTTTATGTTTTTTTAATTAATTCGAAGAATAAAAAATAATCTGCCTCAACAAATTGATTTAAGATTGCTCAGGTTTCTTCGGCTCCTCAATATGAAATCGGTTAAACACATTACAAGTTACCAAATCACCCATCACGTTAACAGAAGTTCGGAACATTCCCAAAAGTCGGTCAACGCCAATGATCAAAGCAATAGCGGTCATCGGAATTCCAATGGTTCCGAGTACCGAACCCAAAACAATTACACCCGCTCCGGGCGCAGATGGCGTACCGATTGAAGCCAAAATCGTAGTAATAATGATAATCATAATCGTCGCCAAATCCAGTTCCAATCCGTAAACCTGCGCGATAAACAAAGTAGCAATCGCTTGGAAAACTGCGGTTCCATCCATGTTCAATGAAACCCCGACCGGAATGATAAACCGACTGACCGAAGGATGAATTCCCATTTTTTCTTCGGCCGTTTTCAATGTAAGTGGCATCACCGCTGCGGAACTTGCTACCGAAAATGCCAATAATAAAGTATCTCTGGCGTCTATAAAAAACTTTTTCAGATTGACTCTTGCTACAAATAAAAGAATACAACTGTACACAATTACCACAAGGAAAAGTCCGATTATCACCGTCAGCATAAACATGGAAAGCCCCATGATGGTTCCAATTCCCACTTGAGAAGTTACCTGACACATCAGACCAAAAACCGCCAAAGGCACGATATTCATTGCCCATTGGGTAATCGCCATGGTAATTTCCTGAACGGAATACAATACTTTCAGCAAAGGTATAGCAGTGTCCGAAGGTATATTGGCCAGCGAAACCCCAATGATAACCGCAAAAATCACGATACTCAACATATCACCTGAAACCAATGCCGCAAGTGGATTTGCAGGCAACAAGTCGATGATCATTGTGGGAATATTGCCAAAATTTGTAGCAGATCTACCATTTGTTGCTGCTTCCGCATCAATGGCCATATCAGGCGTAATCAGATTTCCGGCATCCATATACGCGCCCGGATTCATTATATTTACCAAAACCACGGCGAAAATCAGAACCGTGGTGGTGGTCATCATATAATACAACAAAAGTTTGGGGCCGGATTTTTTGAGATAATCCGCATTTCCACCGCCAGCAATACCTTGCACAACCGATGAAAACATTAGCGGAATCATAATCATTTGAACAATTCGGATAAATAGGTTTCCGGGGAAAGCAATCCAATTCACAACTGATTCCAAAGTATTTGCTTCGATCCATTCCGGTTTGGTGGCGAAGTAAGCACCCAAAAGAATTCCGGCAATCATGGCAATCATCACACGAAGCCATAAACGTTTCTGAACAAAGCGTTGTAGATAAGTGTAAAGATCTTTTACCGGTTGTAATCGGTCAATTCCATATTCCGTCATCGAATCAAAATTTAACCGACAAAAATACGAATAAGAATTTCATGGGTTGAGAGATTCGGATTATTCACATGTATTCATGTATCGGATTAACATTTCTTCAAATAAAGTCTTGTAGAATAGTTCTCCGCTGTCATCCAGGTATTTCTGATATAACTGGCCTTCAAATTTTTCAAAATCATCTTTTGACATTTTCTTTTTGGTTGATTTTAGTTGGGATTTATATTCATCCAAATAAGTATCAGTGAGTTTTTTAGCATAAATATCCTTAACCAATCTGACGAATTCAGGCTGAAAAGACTCTTTTTTCACAGCTTCCTCCTGCTCCACATATTTTAAGAATTCAGGGCAATTTTCTCCCAATAATTTAAAAGAAAGAAAATATTTATCTGTCAGCTTACTGATGGTAAAAAAATTTCCGAAAGTAAAGTTCGTAGGTTTTATTCCAAAGTCACCGTTTACAGGTTTAAAGTAAAAATGCAGACCTGAAATTTTACAACTACTAATGGACTTTCCGTAGCAAGTTGATTCTAAAAAACTAAACACATTTATTTTACCATTGGTAAATTGTACGGGAGCAAAAAAATCAGGCACTTCCGTATCCTTGTTAAGCTGGTTATCATACATTATCAGTTTTATCTTTTCATAAGTGACTGTGTGAGCTTCATCTGAACCGGGGCGGTATTCCTTTCTTTCAATTTTTTTTATGTCACTGAAATCTATTTTTTCGTCTTTAGAATCTTTGTCTGATTTGAAATAATAAAATTTGTTGGTCAGTCCCAATCGGGTTTCAACCGATGAAAACCCTTCGGCTATCAGTTGTGGTTTGAAGTTAACGACTTTCTTATCATTAAAATCAAGCAACAAACCTTCCTTTATGCTTCCGTTCTCTAAATAAAGTTTTGCTTCATAATAATTATTTCCCCCGACGTTGAAAACAATCTGTGCATTTAACACACAGGAAAATGTGAAAATAATAACAAATAAATAATTTTTCATGTAGTTAAATTTGGGTTGGCAATTTAAAAAAATCCCCGAAGTTTCCTTCGGGGATTTCAAACTATAAAAAAAACAATTTATTTCTTTTTTCCGTAACGCTCGTAAGCCAGACGAACCGCTTTGTTCACGTCAATCACACCGCCTGTCGCAGACAAATCAGAGAATTTACGTTCATCGTTTTCGGAACCGATTTTGGAAATCTGATCTGATTTATTAACCGATTCAAACAAAACTTCTTTTACCTGATGCGCTTTCATGTGCGGGAAATAAGCCCAGATCAAAGCTGCCGCACCTGCTGCAACCGGAGATGCCATAGAAGTTCCCTGTGCGTATCGGTACGTATTGTCCTGAATAGTCGAATAAATCTCGGTTCCTGGTGCGAAAATATCAACTTTCATGGTTCCGTAATTGGAAAAACGAGCTTTCAGATTTTGCGGATCTCTTGTACTTGCTCCTACCGTAATCCAGTGTTTGAACAAGTTTTTCATTTCATTGTGATTGAAATTGGACGGATAATTATGATTGAAATCCAAATCTTTATTATCGTTTCCTGCCGCATGGAACATCAAAACTCCTTTTCTGTCGGCGTATTTGATGGCATCCATTACCACTTTTTTGTCGGGAGAAAAACCTTTACCGAAACTCATGTTCAAAACTTTTGCTCCGTTGTCTACCGCATAACGAATTCCCAAAGCTACGTCCAGATCGCGTTCGTCACCGTTTGGAACCATTCGTACAGACATCAACTTCACCACATCACCTGCAACTCCATTCATTCCCAAACCATTGTTTCTTTCGGCACCAATGATACCCGCAACGTGCGTTCCGTGAAATGCATCCGGTCCTTCCACTTCATTGTTTCCAAATCCTTTAGGCGTGGAAGCTGTTCTTCCGTCGGTTGGATCAAAATCCAGATTGAAAGCATATTTGACTTCGCCTTCATATCTTTCCTGCATCGCATTGAATCGTTTTTCAACGCGGTCAATGATTTCTGCCAAAGTATGTCCTTCGAAATCTACGTTTTTAGCCAATAAAAGTTCGATGTGTTCTTTTTCCGTTTTACCGATTTTGTCTGAATCAGCTGTATTCTGAACGTATTCTTTTGACAATTTAGTCGATTGAAAAGTAGATTTCAATCCGTTCAAAGCCGGAAGAATTTCTTTTTTATCCTTTTCTAAATTTTCAAGATTCGTTTGAGCACCATAATATTTTTCAGCCCAATATTTTCTTGCACGCAAATATTCCTGGTATTCCGCAGGCATTTTTTTCATGTTTTCCACATTGGCTCTTTTGTTGGCTGAAGCAAATAGGGGCATGAATCTCTTCACAACACGCGTTGCTTCATAGGTTTCGTCATTGTAATCTACATTTTTTCCATCAACATTGAAATCCCAACCGTGAATATCATCAACATATCCATTTTTGTCATCATCTTTTCCATTGTTGGCAACTTCTTTAGGATTGACCCAGATATTGTTCTTTAAATCTTCATGATCGATTTCAATTCCACTATCCAATACTCCCACCACTACAGTCTGCGGAGTGAGACCTTTTGATTTTAAAAATTCGATAGCGGCATCCGTTCCGATTCCATAGATACCGGTTTCAGCAAAATTCTGGTGCTGCCAGTTTCTTTTTTCCAATTCCGCTTTGTCCGGCTCGGTAATTTGAGCAAACATATGGAAGCTCAAAACCAGCAAAAACAAAGACATAATGTGCTTTTTCATATACTCTAAATTTATTTGATACATCAATTAGTTTACGAATTTAATAAATTGTTACAGAAGTTTTTCTATTCTTTGTTCACAATTGTAAAAGATTTCTGAATCCGGTTACCTTCCTTATCGCTCACGGTCAGGCTGTGCAGACCGGCTTCAGGTTGCAGCGCAAGTTTATGAATATTTTGCGTAGTTGCCACATATTTTCCGTCCAAATACCAAAAAAGAGATTTTTCGGGTTGGATATAAGCGATTTCAAACACCACAGGCTGCTGATTTCCGGAGAAATCACGTGGAAGGAAAATCCGGGTAAAATTTCTCGGATAAACAAAATCAAAAGGTTTTTGATTTCCGGGATTGACACAATTCCCACCAAAAGCAGGTAGCGGTTTGTATTCAGGATGATTTTTTTGATAATAATAAGCTTCGATGGGCGGAAGCACAAACCGTTTTTCTGTAATCATTTCGCTTACCGGATAACATTCATTGTTCACCCGAAAACTTGCCGTTTTATCGAGATGAATTTTTTTATGATAAGGACAAACCGGACCATTTTCTGCTGAAGCCGGAATTGTCGTACGAACAAATGTTGCACAATTTTCTCCAAGTAGAAATCCGCTTTCCTTGCAGGTTCTGACTTCTATCCAGTTTCCTTTTGGCTTTTCAAATTGGGTGTTTGATTTTAAACGACTAAATACATCAAACATAACCGGTGCCGCAGCTTTTACACCAATGATGCCCGGGCGACCTTCGCCATCGGCATTTCCAACCCAGACTGCCACTACATAATCTCCCGAAACACCCACGGACCATGCATCTTTAAATCCGTGACTTGTTCCCGTTTTCCACGCAATATTTTTTGCAGAATAAACCTGCCAGCCGGCTTCAGAATCAGGTCTGGCGACATCTTTTAATGCTTGCAATGTAAGATAAGATGACTGGGCACTGACCGGATACTTACTTACTTCGCCCGGAACGTTTTTCAGGTAATTTATTTTATGATTAAATACAAAATTATTAGGTTTCAAAACATTGTATGCCATATTCCGATAAGCCTGTGCCAGTTCCCATAAGGTTACTTCACCTCCACCTACGATCAACGACAATCCGTAGTGTTTAGGCGTTTTATCAAAAGTTGTAAATCCAAATTCCTGCAAACGATGATGAAATTTAGCAACACTATAATTTTCAAGCATATGAACAGAAGGAATATTCAGCGAACGAGCCAACGCTTCATCGGCCGGAACGGCACCCGAATAATTTCTTTCATAATTTTCTGTGATATCCATAGGTATGTCAGGAAGCAGCATTTTTGGCAAAAGTTTTCCTTCCTGAATCATAGAAGCGTATAAAAATGGTTTCAGAATGCTGCCACTGCTTCTTCTCGCCTGAATGATATCTACCTGATTTGAATAAGAATTATTTTGATCGAATGTATTTCCGACGTAAGCTTTTACATTCCCCGATTTCACTTCCAAAACCAAAACCGCCATATTATGAATTTCTTTTGAAGAAAGTTGCTGTTTGTGATTTTCCACAATTAAACTAAGTTGTTCCTGAAGATTGGAATCCAGCGTGGTTTTCAGGCGTTTTCCTTTGTGTGATTTGATGGCAGTGTGCAATAAATGCGGTGCAATATCAGGCAATGCATTAGGTTTTCCCGGTAAAGGTTCCAAAATCGCCAGTTCATAATCGTCTTTGTCGATGAATTCTTCCTCCCATAATTTCTTCAAAAGACGATTTCTTTTCTTTAATAACAAATCCTGATTTTTCCCTGGAAAAATCAAGGAAGGCGAATTAGGCAATACCGCAAGCGTTGCGGATTCACCCCAGGAAAGCTGATCTGCCGATTTTGCATAGTAGCGCCAGGCAGCGGCATCAAGCCCTACTACATTTCCGCCGAAAGGCGCATGGGAAACATAATGGTTTAAAATTTTATCTTTTGAATTGGTCAATTCAAGACGGGTGGCTTGAATGATTTCCAGTAACTTTTGTCCATAAGTTCGCTTGGGGTTTTGTTTGGCAAGGCGGATGGTTTGCATGGTAATCGTACTTCCACCGCTGACGATTCCTTCGGAAGATAAATTTTGTCTGAAAGCACGAAACAAAGAAACCGGATTTACACCCGGATGTTTTCTGAAATAAGCATCTTCAAATTGGGTGATACAAATTTCAAATCGTTTTGGAACCGAATCATTCGCAGGGAATCGCCATTGTTCATCGCCTGAAATAGTTGCGCCAAGCAGTTTATTGTCCTGACTATAAATCAGTGTGGAAGTTTCTTCTTTAAAAAGTGGTTTTGGCAAAGAAAAAAACAAATACCAAATCAAAAAAATCCCAAAAACTGACCAGATTGGGATTTTAAACTTTCCGTAAAATATTTTGACCTTTTTCCACATGAAGAATCGCTGTTCCTCAAATATGATTCCAAATTACTCGGAATGGGCAATAATATAAGCACGCACTAGTTTTCCTTCTTCATAATTCAGCTTAGCTTTGGGAATCATACGTTTCAGCACCTCATTCCATTTTTCCGCATCACGAGAATCCGGTTCAAACAATTTGTGACATTTATCGCAGTTATTGGTAAACAAAGCTCCGCCTTGACCAAGCTCTTCAGCAGAAAAACTTTCATGAACTTCTGCTTTGGTCGGCACTGGTTCCAGATGTGCAACGGTATTGACAACACGAGCCGCACAACTGACCACAAACAAAACGATCAGAACTAATCCAAGTGTTTTAAGTAATGATTTCATAATGACTGATATTTAAATGCCTTTAAAATTAAGCATTTATGACTTTTATATTTTAATCCTAGCATAATTTAGATTGATGCTAAACGATTTCGGAATTCTTGAAAACTTCCAGCTTTTGTTGATTGTTTTATTTGCCTTACCCATCTTAATCCTTTATTTTTGTGCAGTAACATGCAAGTTTTTTTTGCACTCTAAATTTCAATTCAGAAAATGTCAACATACGTTGTAGTAGGTCTTCAGTTCGGAGACGAAGGAAAAGGGAAAATTACCGATGTACTTTCAGCCAAATCAGATTACGTAGTCCGCTATCAGGGCGGAAACAATGCCGGCCATACGGTTTATGTAGGCGAGGATAAATTTGTATTGCACCTGCTGCCGTCAGGCGTTTTGCAATCACAAGGGAAATGCATCATCGGAAGTGGTGTAGTTGTCAACCCTCAAAGTTTTCTGGATGAAGTAGCCACTTTGGAAAGTCGTGGGATCAGCAGTGGTCATATTTTCATTGACCGTCGCGCACACATCATCATGCCTTACCATGTTTTACTGGATGGGTACCGCGAAGAAGCTGCTGGAAAAGATTCTATCGGGACTACCAAACGCGGAATTGGGCCTTGCTATGAAGACAAAGTCGCAAGAGTCGGCATCCGTGCGATTGATCTATTAAACCCTGAAGTTTTAAGAGAAAAATTGGAAATCAATCTGAAAATCAAAAATGCTTTGTTTGAAAAATTATTTGATAAACCGGCATTGGATTTTGATGAAATTTACAATGATTATTTAGCCTACGGCGAAAAAATAAAACACAGAATCATCGATGCTGTTGTGGAAGTAAATGATGCAATTGACGAAGGAAAAAATGTATTATTTGAAGGTGCTCAAGCCTTGATGCTGGACATCGATTATGGAACTTATCCATACGTAACTTCCTCTTCGCCTTCAACGGGCGGTGTTTGTGTAGGCGCGGGCGTTCCGCCTACCAAACTGAAAAATCTGATTGGGGTTTCCAAAGCTTATTGCACTAGAGTAGGTAACGGTCCTTTCCCGACGGAATTGGACGATGAAGTCGGAGAGCACATCCGCAAAGTCGGACATGAATTCGGCGCTTCAACAGGTCGTCCGAGAAGATGTGGTTGGCTGGATTTAGTCGCTTTGAAACATGCTTGTCGCATCAACGGAATTACGCATTTGGTCATCACGAAACTGGATGTTTTGAGCGGATTTGATAAAATTAAAGTTTGTACCGATTACCAAACCGAAGACGGCGAAATCAAACATAATTTCACAGCTTCCACTACCAAACTGGACAAATACACTCCGGTTTACAAGGAATTGGACGGATGGAAGGAAGACATTTGCAACATCAATTCCTTCAGTGAATTACCAGAAAATGCACAGGAGTACATTCACTTCATTGAAGAATATTTGGGAATTGAGATTTATCTGGTTTCAGTCGGACCGGACCGGTCGCAGAATATCATCAGAAAGGAATTGTTTTAATTTAAAACATAAAAAAATCGGCATTCAAAAGCCGATTTCAAATTAAACTTTGTCAAAAATTTATTCGTAAAGCTTTGACAAAGTTTTTTTATTCCAACTCCTCCTTTCTACCATCAATTTCCAATTGCAAGAGAACTTTGGCAGCATCATCTTCATTAAAGCTCAAATTTCCGGCTACAAAAACGCCTTTTTCCCCATGGTTCAGGTGTTCAATTCCATAAACCGTGGACTCATCATCGGGATTGCTCATCCCTTCGTACCGATAAATGTACATGATTTTGAAAGCAGCCGGATTGTGTGTAATCTCTTCAGAATGAGCATTATAATCTTTCACATAACCTTTCTGTTTCAAATCTTCAAGCGCCGTTTCCGCATCGGCATACTTGTATTGTCTTTTCTCTTCCATGATTTTAAATTTTTAAAGGTTTAATTCTTCTACTTCATAATTAATGCCAAATCATACATCGAATTCTTTCAGTATTCTTTTTGAAAGCTTAATTTTGTGAAAAATATATTTCCATGAGTTCAAACGCCAAATATCAAAATCCCCTTGAATCCCGTTACAGTAGCGATGAAATGCTTTATAACTTCTCTCCTGATATGAAATTTTCAACTTGGAGAAAACTTTGGCTTTCCTTAGCTGAAATCCAGAAAGATTTGGGATTGGATATTTCCGATGAACAACTACAGGAAATTCGTGACAATATTCACAACATCGATTACGAAACCGCCGCCAAATATGAAAAAGAATTCCGTCACGATGTGATGGCGCACGTTCACACTTTGGGTGATGTCGCTCCGAAAGCCCGCCCGATTATTCACCTCGGTGCCACTTCCGCTTTTGTGGGTGACAATACTGATTTAATTCAAATTCGGGAAGGACTTTTGATTGTGAAGAAAAAACTGGTCAACGTCATCAAAGGACTGAATGATTTCGCATTGGAATACAAAGATTTACCCACTTTGGGGTTCACCCACTTTCAGCCTGCACAATTAACCACCGTCGGGAAAAGAGCGACACTTTGGTTACAATCGGTTTTGTTGGATTTTGAAGAATTGGAATTCCGAATTGAAACTTTGCGTTTCCGTGGAGTAAAAGGAACCACCGGAACAGCTGCGAGTTTCAAGGAATTATTTGACGGAGATTACGAAAAAGTAAAAGCTTTGGACAAAAGATTGTCAGAACAATTCGGATTTAAAAAAGTTTTGGGCGTAACCGGACAGACTTACGACCGGAAAATCGATGCAGAAGTTTTGGCGACACTTTCCAACATCGCACAATCCGCACATAAATTCACAAATGATTTAAGATTGCTTCAGAATTTAAAAGAAATCGAAGAACCTTTTGAAAAATCGCAAATCGGTTCATCGGCCATGGCTTACAAACGAAATCCGATGCGAAGCGAAAGAATTTCGGCTTTGGCAAAGTTTGTGATTTCATTGGCTTCGAGTCCCGCAATGGTGGCTTCCACGCAATGGTTTGAAAGAACTTTGGACGATTCGGCCAACAAACGACTGAGCATTCCGCAAGCATTTCTGGCCATCGATGCGATTTTGATTATTTGGAACAATGTTTTGGACGGTATGGTCGTTTATCCTAAAATCATTGAAAAACGCATCAACGAAGAACTTCCCTTCATGGCGACGGAATACATCATCATGGAAGGCGTGAAAAACGGTGGCGACCGTCAGGAATTACACGAATTAATTCGCGAACATAGTATGGAAGCGGCAAGACAAGTTAAAATGGAAGGAAAACCAAATGATTTGGTAGAAAGAATTTTGGCAGACGAAAGATTTAACATCGACAAAGAAAAACTTCAACAAGTTTTGGATCCGATGAATTTCATAGGTTTTGCTCCCATCCAGACAGAAGAATTTTTAGCAGAACATGTACAACCCATTTTGAATAAAAATCAAGATTTAATCGGTCTGAAAACAGATTTAAAAGTTTAAATTATGTTTACAATTGAGCCTATACAGGCAGCACTTTCAAAAGTTAAAACAGGAATGGATTTCCCAAATTTCATTCGAGAAATCAAAAATTTGGGAGTAACAAAAATTGAGACTTCATTAAAGGACAACAAGACCATTTATTTCAACGAGAGAAATGAAAATCTGATCACTCCTTCTATGTACACCGATCTGGAAATTGCGCCTGAATACAATCCGGGGAAATTTAAAAAATACCTGACCATCCATAAAAAAGGAGAAACTGATTACCTCAGCTTTTGCAAAAACTGTGCAGATGCGGGAATTGAACGATGGAGAGTGGATTTGAACAAGATGACTTGCGTTTATTTTGCGAAAGACAACACACTTGTTTATCAGGAAGTAATTCTCCGGAATTTTTAAAATATTTTTAGGCTTAAAATCAAGAAAATAAATCGTAAATTTGCCACTTGTTTTTAAAGTTAATGTTTCATCTGTTTCAATTCTCAGAATTAATAGATGGATGCCGAAATGGCTCATTTCATTTGTATAAACCCGTAATAAGGTCGGGCGTTTCTACGGAAAACCGTTAATTTTCCTCTACAAATGAAGTTTATGAATTCATTTTCGTTTACTTCATTTGTAGTTATAAAAAGATTTAAAACTCTATGAATAAACGAATTTTTATTCAGAAAAAACCTCAGTTTGACATTCACAGCAAGAAAGTCACCAAAGAATTACAGAACCTTGTTCCCGGAATTGCGTGCAAGGTTTTCGTTATTTATGACCTTTTTGAAATCACTGAAAACCAATTGGAACAATCTATTTTTCAGGTTTTTGCTGATCCGGTGACGGATGTTATTTACCATAATTTGGATGAGATTTTAGCGAATTTCGCCCCGAAGTCCCGGGATCGAACTTCGGTTGCTGAGCCTAGTCGAAGCATCGCTATTGAGCCTCTCCCCGGACAATACGATCAGCGCGCCGATTCTGCCGATCAATGTTTGCAACTGCTGGGCTTTCGCGAACCCGAAGTCAAAACCGGATTTTTATATGTTTTTGAAAATATTTCAGAAACGGATTTAAATAAGGTGAAAAATTATCTAATCAATCCGATTGAGGCGCGTGAAAAAAATCTGAACGAATTAAAAATCCACGAAAAAACAGAAATCAAACCGGTACTTATTATGGACGGATTTATTGATTTCGATACAAATCAACTGGAAAAACTCCATCAGAATTTTGGATTTTCAATGGGAATGGACGATTTGGAATTCATTCAGGAACATTTCAAATCCATTCAAAAAAATCCGACCGAAACCGAATTAAAAGTCCTCGACACTTATTGGTCCGACCATTGTCGTCATACCACTTTTGAAACCGAAATCACCGATGTGAAATTTGAAAATCAGTTTCAACAAACCTTACAGAAAACTTTTGATTATTACCTGAATTTACGCCGTGAAATGGGCATTAGCAAACCCATCCGAATGATGGATATGGCAACGATTATGGGAAAATACCTGAGCAAATCAGGTAAAGTTAAAAACATAGATATTTCGGAAGAAATCAACGCTTGTTCCATCGTCGTTCCCATCGATGTGGACGGCGTGGAAGAAGAATGGCTTCTACAATTCAAAAACGAAACCCATAATCATCCAACGGAAGTGGAACCTTTCGGTGGCGCTTCGACTTGTGTGGGCGGAGCCATTCGCGATCCTTTGTCAGGGCGTGCCTATGTTTTCCAGGCGATGCGGATTACGGGTTCGGCCAATCCTTTAGAAAAAATAGAAGATACACTTCCTGGTAAATTACCCCAAAGAAAAATCACCAAAGAAGCTGCCAACGGATACAGTTCATACGGAAATCAAATCGGTTTGGCAACGACGTTTGTCAAAGAAATTTATGACGAAGGTTACAAAGCTAAACGAATGGAAGTTGGTTTTGTAGCAGGTGCAGTGAAAAGAAATTGGGTTCGCAGAGAAGAACCCGTAGCGGGCGACAAAGTAATTTTGTTGGGTGGAAGAACTGGACGTGACGGTGTGGGTGGCGCCACAGGTTCCTCCAAAACACACGACGGACAAAATCTCGAAGAATTAAGTTCAGAAGTACAAAAAGGAAATGCAATTGTTGAACGGAAAATTCAACGTTTGTTTAGAAATAAAGAAGTTTTAGCGCTCATTAAAAAATGCAATGATTTCGGTGCGGGGGGAGTTTCGGTCGCGATTGGGGAAATCGCAAGAGGCGTAAATATAAATTTAGACACACTATTGCTCAAATATACCGGCCTGAACGGTACGGAACTCGCCCTCTCCGAGTCACAGGAAAGAATGGCTGTTGTGGTCGAATCGGCGGATGTGGAAAAATTCATTGAATTTGCCAAAATCGAAAATCTGGAAGCCACGGTAGTCGCCGATGTAACAACTGAGGAAACCATGACGATGTGGTGGAGAGGCGACAAAATCGTCGAACTCGACCGTAAATTTCTCGATACAAACGGTGTAAGAAAACAAACAAAAGCAGAAGTTCAAGACGGAGAAAATCTCAATCCGTTTCAAGCAAAAGATTTCTCAAAAGAAAGTTTCATCGAACTCTTAAAAGAGCTCAATCATGCTTCCCAAAAGGGAATGGTTGAAATGTTTGACAACAACATCGGGCGAAGTACGGTTTTGAATTCCTTTGGCGGAAAAACAATGGACTCGCCGGAGGATGTGAGCGTTCAGAAATTCCCGACGGACGGATTTACGAATTCAGTCTCCATGGCAAGTTTTGGTTTCAATCCCGAAATCAGCCGCTGGTCACCTTATCACGGTGCTTATTTTGCCGTAATGGAATCAGTTGCGAAAATCGTAGCCGGAGGTGGAAATTTCAAAGAAATCCGTCTGACCTTTCAGGAATATTTTGAACGATTGCGTGACGAAGCAGAGCGCTGGGGAAAACCGTTTGCCGCTTTGCTGGGCTCCATCGAAGCACAGAAACAACTGGAAATCCCGGCAATTGGCGGAAAAGACAGCATGAGCGGAAGTTATCAGGACATCGATGTTCCGCCGACTTTGATTTCCTTTGCGGTAGCGCCCAATAAATCATATAAAATCAAATCTGCAACCCTTCAAAAAACAAATTCGAAACTTTCAGTTTTCATTCCAGAATTAAATGATGAGTTTTTATTTGATGAATTAAATCTGAAAGAAATTTTCGAATGCATTCAATCCAATAATTCTAATATCATTTCTGCCTCAACCGTTAAATCTGGCGGAATTGCGGAAACGCTGGCCAGTATGGCATTTGGAAATGAAATTGGTTTTGAATTAAATTCTGATTTGGATTTAATGAAATATTATCCGGGAGCGATTATAGTGGAACATTCCGAAGAATTAAATATTCCGTCTGAACTACAATCCAATTTTCATTTGTTAGGAAATACAAATTCACCGAAAGAATTTAACTTCAATGGAATATCCATTTCAATTTCTGAAGCCAAACAAGCTTGGAAATCGACTTTTTCGGAGCTATTTCCTTACGAAGTAAAAGGGCAAAAGGCAAAAGGCAAAAGCGATTTTGTTTTGCAAAACATAAAGCCTCAAAACCCAAAACCCAAAACGCAGAACGCAAAACCTAAAGTTTTCATTCCTGCTTTTCCGGGAACGAATTCGGAATATGATTCGGCAAAAGCCTTCCAAAAAGAAGGTGCGGAAACCGAAATCATCGTGTTTAAAAACCTTTCGGAAAAAGACATTGAAGAAACCGTTGAGGCTTACAGCAAAGCGATTGACCAAGCACAAATTTTCTTTATTCCGGGTGGATTTTCCGCTGCGGACGAACCGGATGGTTCCGGGAAATTCATCGCGACGGTTTTGAGAAACGAAAAAATTAGAGAAAGCGTTCATCGTTTATTGGAACGCGATGGATTGGTATTGGGAATTTGCAATGGATTTCAAGGTTTAATCAAATCAGGATTATTGCCTTACGGCGAAATTCGTCCGCTGGAAGAAGATACACCGACTTTGACTTTCAACGAAATCGGGCGACACATTTCGCAATTAGCGAAAGTCAAGGTCAATGACTCGCATTCGCCTTGGTTGAATGGAATGAGCGGAAAGGAATTCTGGATTCCGGTTTCACATGGAGAAGGAAGGTTTATGGCCAATGAGGCAAATCTGAAAATTTTATTCGAACAAAATCAGATTGCGACCCAATTCATAGATTTGGATGGAAATATAGCGACTGAAATGCCGTATAATCCAAATGGATCTGTGTTGGGTATTGAAGGCATTACCAGTCCTTGCGGAAAAGTTTTCGGACGAATGGGCCATCCGGAGCGATATGAAGAAGGATTGTTCCAAAACATTCCCGATATGGAAGTGATGAATATTTTTAAGAACGGGGTGAAATATTTCGCTTGACGAAGCTCGAAATTCGAAGTTCGTTGATGGAATTTGTAAATTAAAATTTAATTCAATATAAACCTAAAAATTAAAATTATGAGTTACTGCAAAAATTTACACATTTGGCAAAAATCAATGGATTTAGTTGATATGGTTTATTCTTTAACCAAGAATTTTCCAAAAGAAGAGATTTATGGACTAACCAATCAAGTCAGAAGGTCAGCAGTATCTATTCCATCGAACATCGCAGGGGGCGCAGGTAGAAATTCTAATTCTCAATTTCAGAATTTTTTATCCTATTCGAACGGCTCCACATTAGAACTTGATACTCAATTAATCATATCGAACCGACAAGGTTATATCAATCAAAATGATTTGAACGAAATCACTCAACTCATTGAAGACATTCAAAAAATGAATTATAAATTACAAACGAAATTAAATGGAAAATAATAACGAATTTCGAACTTCGAATTTCGAACCTCGCAAGAAAGATTTTATCTACGAAGGAAAAGCCAAGCAGGTTTATTCCACTGAGGATCCGGATTTGGTCATCGTTTATTACAAAGACGATGCGACTGCATTCAATGCACAAAAACGCGGAACCGTTGCCGACAAAGGCGAAATGAACAATAAAATTTCGACTTTAATTTTTGAATATTTAATCCAAAAGGGAATTCCCACGCATTACATCGAAACCTTGAACGATCGTGAACAATTGGTCAAAAAAGTAGCTATCATTCCTTTGGAAATGGTGGTTCGCAATTATGTAGCCGGCTCGATGGCACAACGTTTGGGGCTGGAAGAAGGTGCGAAATCTCCGGTGACGATTTTTGATATTTGTTATAAAAAAGATGAATTGGGCGATCCGTTGATCAATGACCATCATGCGGTTTTATTAGGTGCGGCGACCTATGAAGAATTGAAGTTTATGTATGAAATGACCGATAAAATCAATGAAGCTTTGAAAGAATTGTTCATGAAAGCCAATTTGATTCTGGTTGATTTTAAAATCGAATTTGGAAAAGATTCCAAAGGAAACATCATTCTGGCCGACGAAATCAGTCCGGATACTTGCCGACTTTGGGACAAGGATACTTTGAAAAAACTGGACAAAGACCGTTTCAGACGAGATTTGGGAGAAGTTTCCGAAGCTTATCACGAAGTGTATAACCGGCTTCTGACTGCTTTAGGGAAATAAATTAATTAGCCCTATTAGGGTTTAAAACCATAACAGGGCTGAAGAAAAAACATAGCAAGGATAACAAAATCAAAATGAAAACCTGTAAGAAAACATCAAAATCTTGTACTGAATTCTATCAGAGAAACCATCTAAAAAAGATATTCGATGATTCGTTGGACAGCCTGGAAGAGGAATGCGGCATTTTTGGGATTTATTCGCCTCATAACATCGACACTTTCTCTTTGGCTCAATTTGGGATGTTTGCTTTGCAGCACCGCGGACAGGAAGCAGCGGGCGTTTCGGTTTTGAAAGACAGCGTTATCAAAACCTACAAATCCACAGGTTTGGTGCTGGATGTTTTCAAACAAATCGAAGAAATCGAAGATTTTCAGGGAAACGCTGCGATTGGTCATACCCGATATACCACAGCCGGAGGCGGAAGTTCCAAAAACATTCAGCCGCTATATGCGGTCAATTATTTTGGGAAACCGCATTTTTCGATTGCCCACAACGGAAACGTAATTGAAACTGACCAATTAAAAGAAGAATTGATCAAAGAAGGTCTGCCTTTTCTGGCAACTTCTGACACCGAAGTCATTTTACGTTCGATTCAGAAATATTCAGATTTAACGGTTCAGGAAGCGATTCAAAAAGGATTGAAAGAGATTCGTGGCGCTTATTCGGTTTTGCTTTTGACCAAAAATTCATTGGCTGCCTTTCGAGATCCGAATGGAATCCGGCCATTATCAATTGGAAAAATAGGCGATGATACTTATGTTTTCAGTTCGGAAACCTGCGCTTTGGATGCTGTGGGAGCGGAATTCCTGCGAGATGTAGAACCAGGAGAAATTGTAGTGGCCGACGAAAACGGGCTTCACTCCTATTCGCTCGAACAAGCTTCCAAAAATAGAATTTGTGCATTTGAATATATTTATTTTGCACGTCCCGACTCGACCATTCAAGGGACCGATATTTATGATTTGCGGGTGCAGAGCGGTCGAAAATTATTTGAACAATCGCCTGTGGAAGCCGATGTGGTAATCGGTGTTCCCGACTCGGGTGTGCCGTCGGCGATCGGATTTTCCGAAGCTTCGGGTATTCCTTTTGAGCCGATTTTGGTCAAAAACCGATACATGAGCCGTTCGTTTATTGTTCCTTCACAGGAAATGCGCGAGCGGATTGTGAATTTGAAATTAAATCCGATTGCCAATAAAATCAAAGGAAAACGTTTGGTCATTTTGGATGATTCCATCGTGCGTGGAACGACGAGTAAATTATTGGTCAAAATTCTGAAAGAAGCCGGTGCAAAGGAAATTCATTTCAGAAGTGCTTCTCCACCGATCATTGCGCCTTGTTTTTTGGGAATTGATATGCCGACAAAAAAAGATTTGATTTCGGCCAATATGACACCGGAAGAACTGGTCAATTATCTCGGTGTGGACAGTCTGGACTTTTTATCGGTTCCCAATCTGATTGAAATTTTGGGCTCCACCAATCATTGTTTCGGATGTTTTACTGAGAAATATCCGGTGGAAAGGACCACCCAAAAAGACGAGTTTTATCAGAAGAAGATTGAGTATTGAAATTCGAATTTTCTATGCGGAAAGAACCGGAATTGTATAAAAATTCAAATAGAGACAAATAATCAGAATCAAAATCACAAGCAGCATTCTTAATATGTCTTTTGATTCTAATTTAATCTTATTTATTTTCAGAAACAAAAGCAGTATTACCAAATAGAAAAAAGGAAAAATTGAACCCATCAGAAATTCAAATGAATAGAAATATTTAAATTGTCTTGTTGTCCAAAAATTGGATTCTATAAAGTCAATCAGCGTAAATATTAAAAGCGAAAGGCAAACTGCAATTCCAATAATCACTCCTAATAATTTACTTCGAAATAGATTTATAGTACTGATAATCAATACGAATTCTATTAAAATCAAAGAAAACCAAGAAAGAATTATTTGAGCAATATCTATTTCATTTCCTCCCCAACCAAGCCCCATCAAAGTAATAAACAGGACAGTTAATAAACTTATAGAAAAGGAAGTTAGGTAAACCAATGAAAGCCCGAATAGTATCTTATAATTTAACCTATTCATTTATTAATTTTAAGAAAACCTCTTCTTCCGCCACCAAATCATTCCTAATCCGATCAGCCAGATTACTACTGCCGGAAGAATCAAATTGGTCATTTGCCAAGTTGATTTATCCAATTGGACTTTGGTTTCGTTTAGAACGGGAATTTCTAATTTTCGGTTTTTCAGATTGAGAAAATCGGTTTCGCCCAAAAGATAATCGATACAATTCAACAGGAAATTCTGATTGTCATAAGCCACCGGACGTTGTCTCGGATTGTCGGGTCGAAGCGAGAATTTATCTTCACCCAAACGCATCGGACGTCCCATCAATACATGATTTTTCGCTACATCACCGTCTGAAACCACGATCAATTTCCCTTCGGTCGTTTCCGATTTAAAATTCGGAATTTCATTTCGTTCATAACGCGAAGCAAACATTGACTTTAAATTTCCTTCGGCTAAAACAGCTAATGGAATTCGACCCATTTGGTATTCCTCCGCTACGATTTCATCCACTTCGGCCAATTCCACCAAACTCATCGAAGGCTGCAAAGTCGTATAAGGCGAAGTCGCCAGCAAAACGGTATGCTCCACATTGGGATTTTCCAATAATTCCAATGGATTGGCAAATTCAAATTTCACCGAAGAAATACTTTCGGTTATCGGGTTTTCTCCGGCTTGAAATCCGCGTACGAAATAAGGCCAGGTATAAGTATTGTAACTCACATTTCCGGCAGTTGTTTCTCCGTCAGCGAGAACGATTTTGGCTGCTTCCAAGTCTTTCACAATCGCCGGAATGATCCGAACACCATAATTGAAAAAGAATTCATTGAGTTTCAAATCCCGAGGAAAAGCCACAATTTTTCCGCTTCGAAAAATACTGTCCATTTCCGCATCGACCATTTCAGTCAAAAACATCATCTTTCCACCGTTCATAATGTATTGATCCATCACGAGTTTATCGGAATCCGTAAAAGGCAAAGTCGGTTTGGCCACGACCAACGCATCAAAATGTTCCAATGCTTTTAAATCGGATTGTTTCAATGTATAAGTCGAATCTTGAATGGGCTGAATGTACACATCCACATTGTAATTATCGGCCAATGCGCGACCAAATCCGTCCATGTGAATTTGGCTCAATTCGTCATGATGCACCAAAAATCCAATGTTTTTTCGTTCGGTCTGCGTGATTTTCCGCAAATCATCCATGAAAAGATATTCGAGTTTTTCGGTAGAAGCAGATGCCAATTCTTCAAAAGGCAGAGCCGGATCATTGACCAAAGTTTCCATCCAACCTTCTTTTCCATCGTATTTCAATTGGGCATACGGATAAACATTCAGCACGCCCTTATCGGTTTTTACCGGTGCCGGCGCCAGACCGTTTTCCTGTAATTGGGCTGCGGTAAAATCTTTGGACGGATTTAAAAATTGATAGGAAATTTTAGGATTTATTTGTCGGAATTCATCCAAAAGAAATGAAATTTCATTTTTTAAAGTCCGATAATCTCCGGAAAGTTCACCACCCAACAAAACATTAATTTTGAGTGGTTTATCAATTTTTTGAAGAATTTCTTTGGTAGAATTCGTCAGTGTATAACGCTTATCGCGTGTCATATCGAATCGTTTGAAAACGAATTCGGACAAAACCGCAATTCCCACAAGGAGAATCAGAATTCCAATTATATTTCGGGTATGTTTTTTCATTTTATTCGAAATACGAAGTTCGAAGCTCGAAATTCGCTATTACTTTTTTCTTTCTAAATTATAATTCGTCAACACCAAAAACAAAGCAATGATTACTATGAAATAAATCAAATCTCTTGTGTCAATAATCCCTTTCAGCATCTGCTGATAATGCTGATACATCCCTATTTTTTGTACATAATAATCGGCACCGCCCAATAAATTATAAGACGCCAGACTTTCAAATGCATAAAACAATACAAAACATAAAAATATGGCCGAAACATAGGCTGCAACCTGATTTTTGGTCAGCGAAGACGTAAACAATCCTATCGCTGCAAAACTGCTTCCCAACAAAAACAAGCCCAAATATCCGCTGAAAATCGCTCCGAAATCCAATTGGTCTGCATCGACGATGAATTGTTGCAAAGTATAAACAAATAGTAAAGTGGGAATCAGCGCGAAAAGCAAAACCACAACGACCGGAAGGTATTTCCCCCAAACAATTCCGCAAATTTTAATCGGTTGCGTAAAAAGCCATTGCAAAGTTCCGCTGCTTTCTTCTTCCGCAATCGTCCGCATCGTCAAAGCCGGAATCAGGAAAAGCAATATCCAAGGTGCAATGAAAAAGAAACTGCTCAAAGTCGCGGTTCCGATGTTGAAAATGTTGAATTCATTGTCAAAAAACCACAAAAACAAAGTGCAAATCAGCACAAAAGCCGAAGCCACGATGTAGGCCATATAGCCCGAGAAATAATTGGCAAGTTCCTTTTTAAATATTTTCAGCATTTATTTTTCAATTTCCTTTGTGTTCTTTGTTACTTCTTAGCGTTCTTTGTGGTAAAATTAAACCACGAAGTCCACAATCCGCCGCGGCGGACACGAAGTTCACAAAGTTATTTTATCATTTCTTTCTGTTCACCAAACGAACAATCAGCATAATTAGTACGCCAACGGCTACAAAACTAATCAAAATCCAGTACCAATACTGCATAAAAAGTCCTTTTAAAATCACGGCAAAAACAATGATAAAAAGCAACAAAGTTGCAACTTCATTCATCATTCGCAGTCGGACGGATTTCATTTTATATTGATCTTTCTGAATTTCTTTCAACGTTCGCCAGCTCCAGAGATGATAGCCGAGAAGTAAAATCACGGCTGTCAGTTTGATGTGCATCCAGGGCTGAGTCAGCAAAGCGGAATTCAGAATCAACATCGTAATTCCCGTTGCCAGCACCAGAATTCCTGCCGGAACCGTTATGATGTTCCAAAGCCTTTCTTCCATAAATCGAAACTGTTTCCGCAAAACATTTTGTTCCGCTTCCGGTTTATCTTGTGTTTCGGTATGGTAAATAAAAAGTCGGACGATGTAAAAAAGTCCGGCAAAATAACTGACCACAAAAATGATGTGAACTGCTTTTATGATTGGGTAGAATTGCATTTATAATTTAATTAGATAATATATAAAATAAGCTATCGCAATACAAATAATTGAAAATACGGGTAATCCAACTATCAAATTATAAATGCCATGAAAATTAGATTTATTACCACTTAACTGTTCTCTTGTAATTTTTGGATTGAATAATTTTAAAATGTAATATCGAACATTCAGTCCGATTATTTCACCCATAAAAAATTCAAAAACTATATTTATTATGATTTCTAAAATTAGCATTCAAACTATCAAAATAGTTCATCAAAAATACAATTTCCAAATTAATCAATACCTCAAAATATCATCCAAAGTCAATTTGATAAATTCCACATCTTTTGGTGGAATTTCACCCAAGCGACTTTTCAAGCGGTCTTTTGCCACCGAACGAATGTGAAACGTCAAAACTTCGGATTTCATTTCCAGCCCGTTTTCCGCATTTGGCTCAATGATTAGATTTCCTTTGTAGTTTTTGATTTTTGTGGTTAAAGGACAAACAATCACTACATTCAAATATTGATTCATTAAATTTCCACTGATGATGACCGCTGGTCCTCTTCCGCCCTGCTCGCTTCCTTTTACCGGATCAAAATACATTTCCCAGATTTCGCCCTGTCTCATTCTTTATCTTCTGAATCAATATGACGAATGTATTCAGCCATTCCTTCTTCTGCGACCATCATTATATCTACGTCCTGACTCGCACGCCGATAGGACTGCGCATATTCTGCACGTTTCATTTCATCCAAGTAAACCCGAAGTGCCTTTTCAATGATTTTGTTTTTGGCTACGCCAATCCTATCTGCATAATCAGCCAATTGCTGAAGCAAATCGTCCGGTAGTGATGATGTGAATGTTGCCATAATTTATTTATAAAATATAAATATATTAATTATTTATGAAATTTAATAAAAAATAAATCAAAGTCTTTTATTATTTTTATCCAATGAATTTTTCCATTCAACCCAAATTAGAAAACTCAAATATCGAACTCATTCCACTTCAGGAAAATGACTTTGAAAGATTGTACGAAGTTGGTTCTGATCCTGCGGTTTGGGCTAATCATCCCAATCCCAATCGATATCAATTGGAAACTTTTAAAATATTTTTTCAGGGAGCAGTGGAAAGTGGCGGCGCTTATTTGGTTTTGGATAAAAAATCGGGCGAAATTGCTGGCAGCACAAGATTTTATGATTATGACGAAACCGAGAACAGTATTTTCATCGGTTATACATTTTATGCGGTCAAATTTTGGGGAAAAGGTTTAAATCATCAGGCCAAAACTTTGATGCTTGATTATATTTTTCAGTTTGTGAACAAAGTCATTTTTCACGTCGGCGCATCCAACATTCGTTCGCAAAAAGCGATGGAAAAATTAAGCGCAATAAAAACCGATGAAATCGTAGTGGCTTATTTCGGTGAACCCGACCGATTGAATTTTCAGTATGAAATCCAAAAAAAGGATTGGCATAATTTTAAGTGAATTCAACGTAAACTTCACTTCCTTTTTTCAGGCCGAAAAGTGTACTTGCTGCTCCGAAATTATTGGGATTGCTTTTATAAATCGCAATTTCCAGATAACCCGAAGAACCCATCAAAGCCATTCCCTTTCCTAAATATTCCGATTCATTGTCAAAATCTTTCACAAAATCGCTGTAATTTCTGTACAATTCGGTGAATTCGTGGTTGCGGTGGTAAATCCGGAAATTCCGCTTCTTCCCTACTTTATCAAAAATTCGTTCCGAAATATTGGTAATCGCATTTCCGTAATTGTCAATATAAATTACCAAACCGATGATTGTTTTATCGTCCTTCACCACCGGACGAAGTGTGGAAAGTTCTTTGTATTCTTTGATTCTTTGCCCTACTACAGAGAGTTTTCCGCCTCTTGCCAAATGGCAGGCTACCGGAACAAATAAATCCCGAGTCGGAAAAACTGAATTTTGCTGAACATGTGGCAGATTGATTTCCACGATTTCTTTTGGCGCTACTTCAGAACAAATCAAAGAAAGAATTCCGTTATCGCTCGTAATGAAATAATGATCGTCAATCTCGGCTGCCACAGGCTTTTTGACAGGATTTACCAAAGCATCCACACCCAAAATATGAATCGTTCCGTCTGGAAAATCTTTATAACTGTTTTTGACGATGAAAGCACCTTCCCCAATATCAAAAGGCTGAATTCCATGAGAAATATCCACAATCACTGCATCTGGTAATTCGCTATAGATACGCGCTTTCACCGAAGCAACAAAAGGATCTTTTAAACCAAAATCTGTTGTTAAAGTTATAATAGACATTAAAAATTCAATTCCGCAAACAAATATATTGCGTATTTTTGTAATGAATCAAATTTAAACAAAAGACATTTGACAGAATTAAACTTAGAACTGGCCGATGTGAATATACAAGAGTTCTATGGCCCGAATAATGAAAATTTTAAGGCATTAAAATCTTATTTTCCGAAACTTAAAATTGTCGGACGCGGTAGAAATATTTCGGCGGTAGGAAATGAAGAATTATTGAGCCTATTAAATTCAAAAGTTGCTCAGATCATTTCACACATCCAACATTACAATCAAATTAAAGAAAAAGACATAGAAGAAATTCTAGAATCTGACAGTCCTTCTCGCATAAATATGGCAAATTCAAATGAAATTCTGGTGCACGGTGTAAGCGGAAAACTTATCAAAGCACACACGCCCGGACAAAAAGAACTGGTAGAAAAAGTTTATAAAAACGATATGGTTTTTGCCATAGGACCTGCCGGAACCGGGAAAACTTACACCGGTGTTGCATTGGCAGTTCAGGCGTTGAAAAACAAAGAAGTCCGAAGAATCATTCTGACAAGACCTGCGGTAGAAGCCGGTGAAAGTCTGGGATTCTTGCCCGGTGACCTCAAAGAGAAATTGGATCCTTATCTGCAACCGCTCTACGATGCTTTGAAAGATATGATTCACTTCGAAAAGCTGAATTCTTATTATGAAAAAGGAGTCATTGAAGTAGCACCACTTGCATTTATGCGGGGGCGCACGCTGGACGATGCTTTTGTAATTCTCGATGAAGCTCAAAATACTACGCACGCACAGATGAAAATGTTCCTGACCCGAATGGGAAAAAATGCCAAATTCATCATTACCGGAGATCCTGATCAGATCGATTTGCCGCCCAAACAAAAATCGGGACTTAAAGAAGCAATGAGCATTCTGAGCGATGTGGAAGGCATCGGAATGGTCAGACTGACCGAAAAAGATGTGGTCCGACATAAATTAGTCGGGAAAATTCTACATGCCTATAAGAAACTCGATCAACAGTAAATTATTCATAAAAAGAAATGAAACAGCCCTTACAAGAAGGCGATTTCTACAAAACACCGGAAGGATTCATTGTTTTTACGGAACAATATCTTTTGCGTCGTGGCTATTGCTGCAAAAGCGGATGTCGTCATTGTCCGTATGGTTATGATAAAAAAACAGATACGTTCAGGAAAAAATAATCCTGTTTATTTCCTTTACACTCCATCTCTTCCAATTTCAGTTTTATTTTCAATTTATTATGCACGCATAATAAAAAATCATTATATTTGTGTTTCTCTTAATAAATAAGATGACTCACAACGACTTAGCAATTGACCAATATTTAAGATTTACATGGCTTGTTGTTCAGAAAATGTACAACGAACAGGCTTCCAAATTCAATTCAACGATGGTAATGGGGTTTACACTTTTATCCATCGACCCAAAAAACGGAACACCAAGTACTTCACTTGGACCCAAAATGGGAATTGAACCGACAAGTTTGTCCCGAACTTTGAAAAATCTGGAAGAGCGTGGATTGATTATCAGAAAACCCAATCCGGAGGACGGACGAAGTGTTTTAATCATCCTGACCGAAGACGGATTGAAAATGCGTGATGTTTCCAAAGAGGTCGTTTTGAGTTTTTATGAGGCTTTGAATGAGAAAATCTCCCAAGAAGAACTGGATGTTTTCTATGGCGTTTTGCAGAAAATCAATTCGATTGCTACAGATGAAAATACGTTTAAAAAGAAGAAAGAATTACTTAATCATTAATAAAACATAAAATGAATAGGCACATAAGACGAGTTACAGTATTAGGTTCCGGAGTTATGGGTTCCGGGATTGCCTGTCATTTGGCCGGAATCGGCGTCGAAGTAGTATTGCTCGACATGCCGTCTGAAGGCGCAGACAGAAATAAAACCGCAAGAGAGCATCTCAACCATGCGCTCAAATCCAATCCTTCCCCGATTTACGACAAAGCTTTTGCTTCGCGAATTACGGTGGGGAATTTTGAAGACGATTTAGAGAAAATTAAAAATTCAGACTGGGTAATTGAAGTCATCATCGAACGGCTCGATATCAAAAAATCCATGTTTGAAAAAGTTGATCAGTTCCGAAAAGAAGGAACATTAATCACCTCCAACACATCGGGTATTCCCATCCAACTGATGTCAGAAGGGCGTTCTGAAGATTTTCAGAAACATTTCTGCGGAACGCACTTCTTCAACCCACCACGTTATCTTAAATTATTTGAAATCATTCCGGGACCGAAAACGGATCCATCCGTCATTGATTTCTTTACCGTTTATGCGGAGAAATTTTTAGGAAAAACACCGGTTTTGGCCAAAGACACGCCTGGTTTTATCGGGAATCGTGTCGGGGTTTATTCGATGGCAAAAGTGATGGAACTCGCACAGGAAATTGGTTTGACCATCGAAGAAGCCGATACCTTGACCGGTTCAATTTTGGGACGACCTAAAACAGGAACCTTTAAACTCGCCGATTTAGTCGGACTCGATACGGCCTCCAACGTAACCAAAGGTTTACAGCAAAATTTACCCAATGATAAATTTATTCAGGATTTAAAAGAATCCAAAGTGATGAATTTCCTTTTGGAGAATAAATTCTTCGGGGACAAAACCCAAAAAGGTTTTTATTATAAAGAATTCGATAAATCAACTGGTGAAACCAATCGTTTTGCACTTGATTTGGAGAAATTGGAATATCGCCCGCTGGAACGTTCAAAAGTTGCAGCAGTCGAAACGGCAAAACAAGCCGGAAGCACCCGAAATAAATTAGGTGTTTTATTGAAAGATAAAAGCAAAGCAGGTGATTTACTTCGTAAACATTTTGCTTCTTTGTTTGCCTATGTGGCCGATAAAGTTCCGGAAATTACAGAAGTTTTCTACAGCATCGATGATGCGATGAAAACCGGATATGCATGGAAATACGGACCTTTTGAAACTTGGGATTTGGTAGGATTGAAAACCGGAATTCAGTTGATTGAATCAGAAGGTTATGAAGTTTCTGACTGGGTCAAGGAAATGGCCGAATCCGGTAAAGAAAGTTTCTACCAAATAAAAGATGGAAAGAAATATTTCTACGATATTCATTCAAAAGATTATCAGCTCATTCCTGGTCAAGATGCCTTTATCATTCTCGATAACATTAGAAAAACCAAAGAAGTTTGGTCCAATGCCGAAGCGAGCATTCAGTATTTAGGCGACGGAATTATCAATTTGGAATTCAGATCCAAAATGAATTCCATCGGCGGAGGTGTGATTACCGGTATCAACAAAGCGATAGATTTGGCAGAAAAAGATTATCAGGGATTGGTGATTGGAAATCAAGCCGATAATTTCTCAGTCGGAGCGAACTTGGCGATGATTATGATGATGGCTTCCGAACAGGATTGGTGGGAATTGAATATGGCCATCAAAACTTTCCAAGATACGATGATGAAAGTTCGTTACAGTGCCATTCCGGTCGTAGTTGCGCCACATGGAATGACTTTGGGTGGCGGCTGCGAAATCTCGCTTCATGCCGATAAAATCGTGGCGGCTGCCGAAACTTATATGGGACTCGTAGAAGCGGGAGTTGGGGTAATTCCCGGCGGTGGCGGAACCAAAGAAATGACCCGAAGAGCATCTCAATTCTTGATTTCAGATGATGTGAAAACCAATCATTTGCGCGAAGCTTATATGACGGTAGCGATGGCAAAAGTGGCAACTTCTGCTTATGAAGCAAAAAACTTTGGTTTCATCCGAAACGAAGATGTGATTGTTGTAAATAAAGACCGACAAATTGCCGAAGCCAAAAAACATGCCTTGATTATGGCAGAAGCCGGATACACCCAGCCAATTGCTAAAAAAGTAAAAGTTTTAGGAAAAGAAGCCATGGGTATGTTCTATGTAGGATCTGACCAAATGGTGGCCGGAAATTATATTTCGGAACACGACCGTTTGATTGCCAATAAATTGGGATATGTGATGACCGGTGGGAATCTTTCCGAACCGACTGAAGTTTCGCAACAATATTTATTGGATTTGGAGAGAGAAGCCTTCTTATCACTTTGTGGAGAACGTAAAACTTTGGAGCGAATTCAGCATATGTTGAAAACAGGGAAACCGCTTAGAAATTAGTATTAAGACAGATGTATTAAGAATTAAGACGATGCACAATTTTGAAAAATTAAAAATATGGCAAAAAGCAATGGACATTGCTGTGTCTGTTTATGAAATTTCTTTGCTTTTACCGGAAGATGAAAAGTTTAATTTAATCCATCAGATTAAAAAATGTGCGGTATCTATTTCTTCCAATATAGCCGAGGGTTCAGGGAGGAATTCAAATAAAGAGTTCGTTCAGTTTTTAGGAATTGCAAACGGGTCAACATTTGAATTAATAACGCAATTAATTCTTGCTAAAAGATTAAAACTAATCGGTGAAGAAATGGTTCAGCCTATAATAAATCAATTAGTAGAGGTTTCCAATATGAATTTTTCTTTTCAGAAAACATTAAAAAATAATAACGAATGATTTAGAGATTAAGTCTTGATACTTAATACTCTAATCTTAATACAATAAAACAATGAAAGACGCATATATAGTAACAGGATACAGAACCGCAGTTGGAAAAGCTCCCCGCGGAACTTTAAGATTTACCCGACCTGACGAATTGGCTGCAAGCGTTATTGAACGCATGATGCAGGATGTCCCGAATCTGGATAAAGACAGAATTGATGATGTGATTGTCGGATGTGCCATGCCCGAAGCCGAACAAGGCCTGAATATGGCACGTTTGATTTCGTTGATGGGATTGAACACCGATAAAGTTCCAGGCGTGACAGTCAATCGTTATTGTGCTTCGGGTTCGGAATCCATTGCGATTGCAACTGCCAAAATCCGTACGGGGATGGCCGATTGTGTCATTGCCGGAGGAGCCGAAAGTATGTCCTACATCCCGATGGGCGGATACAAACCCATTCCGGGAACCGATGTCGCCAAGCACAATGCCGATTACTATTGGGGAATGGGATTGACTGCTGAAGCGGTTGCTAACGAATTCAATATTTCCCGAGAAGACCAGGATTTATTTGCATTTAATTCACATCAGAAAGCGATCAAAGCGATTGAAGAAGGACGGTTTGAAAATCAGATTGTGCCGATTGATGTGGAGTTTTCTTCTTTGGACGAAAAGGAAAAAGTTCAGACAAAGAAAGTTACATTTAAACAAGACGAAGGGCCACGAGCCGACACTTCGCTCGAAGCTTTGGCAAAACTAAGACCTGTTTTCGCCCAAGGTGGATCAGTAACAGCCGGAAATTCTTCCCAAATGTCAGACGGAGCTTCTTTCGTCATGGTGATGTCAGAAGAAATGGTGAAAGAATTAAATCTGGAGCCGGTGGCGAGATTGGTTTCTTATGCAACAGTGGGCGTTCCGCCTAGAATCATGGGAATCGGGCCTTTGTATGCCATTCCGAAAGCATTGGAACAAGCAGGCATGAATCAATCCGACATAGAAATGTTTGAATTAAACGAAGCTTTTGCTTCGCAATCATTGGCGGTCATTCGCGGACTGGATTTAAATCCTGAAATCGTGAATGTGAACGGAGGAGCGATTGCTTTGGGGCATCCGCTGGGTTGTACCGGAACAAAATTAACGGTTCAATTGTTCAACGAAATGAAACGTCAGAATAAAAAATACGGAATGGTTACGATGTGTGTGGGAACCGGACAAGGAGCGGCTTCGGTGTTTGAGATTCTTTAATCGAAATTCGAATTTCGAACTTCGACTTTCGTAAATTGAAATTATACAGATAAAAAAAATAGAATAATTATGAGCAACGATAGACTAAAAGGAGGAGAATTTCTGGTCAAAGATTTGACTTGGGAAGATATATTTACGCATGAAGACTTCAGCGAAGAACAAAAAATGATGCTGGAATCTGCCAAAGAATTCATCGACAGAGAAGTTTGGCCTAAAAAACATCAGATCGAGAAAAAAGATTATGCTTTGATTGAAGATTTGATGAAAAAGTTGGGCGAATTGGGATTTTTAGGGATTTCCGTTCCGGAAGAATACGGCGGATTGGGAATGGGATTTGTCACCACAATGTTGGTTTGTGACTACCTTTCAGGTGCCACCGGCTCTTTGGCAACAGCCTATGGAGCGCACACGGGAATTGGTACTATGCCGATTACGCTTTATGGTACCGAAGAACAAAAACAAAAATATTTACCCAAACTGGCGACCGGCGAATGGTTTGCTTCTTATGCTTTGACGGAACCCGAAGCAGGTTCTGATGCAAATTCAGGGAAAACCAAAGCAGTTTTGACAGAAGATGGCAAACATTATAAAATTACCGGACAAAAAATGTGGATCACCAATGCCGGATTTGCAGAATTATTCATCGTTTTTGCCAGAATTGAAGATGATAAAAACATCACGGCTTTCATCGTAGAGAAATCTCAGGCCGGCGAAGGTTTTTCATTGGGCGAAGAAGAAGACAAGCTCGGAATCGTTTCCTCTTCGACGCGTCAGGTATTTTTCAATGAGGTAAAAGTTCCGGTTGAAAATATGCTCGGCGAAAGAAATGGTGGATTTAAAATTGCAATGAATGCACTGAATGTCGGACGAATTAAATTAGGCGCAGCTTGTTTGGATGCCCAAAGAAGAATTCTTTCCAATGCCATTAATTATGCCGCGGAAAGAAAACAATTTGGAGTTTCGATCAATACATTTGGGGCTATTCAGGAAAAATTAGCCGAAATGGCAGTGGGAACTTTTGCTTCGGAAGCAGGTGCTTATCGCGCTGCAAAAAATATGGAAGACGCCATTGCAGAAAATATCGCAAACGGAATGCCTCATAACGAAGCCGAATTAAAAGGAATTGAAGAATATGCCATCGAAGCTTCCGTTTTGAAAGTCTGGATTTCGGACATGGCACAGATTGCAGCCGACAAAGGAATTCAGATTTATGGCGGAATGGGTTATTCAAAAGAAATGCCTATGGAATCAGCTTGGCGAGATGCGCGAATTTCAAGAATTTACGAAGGGACCAACGAAATCAACAGTTTGCTGTGCGTGAGTATGTTGGTGAAAAGAGCCTTTCAGGGAAGAATTGATTTGATGACACCGGCGATGGGCATTGCCGATGAATTAATGAGCATTCCTTCTTTCGATATTCCAGACTATTCTGAACTTTTTGCACAGGAAAAAGAAATTTTAACAAATTTGAAAAAAGTTTTCTTTATGGTTGCTGGAGCGGCTTTGCAGAAGTTTGGAGCCGATTTGGAACAGCATCAACAGTTAATTTTGAAAGCTTCATCGATTTTAATTGAAATTTATATGGCAGAAAGTACTATATTGCGTGCCGAGAGGATTGCCAAAACAAAATCAAAATCGGACGCTGAAATTTCAATTAAATTTGCTAAATTGCAGTTGTTTGACTCAGTTGAAACAATCAAAAGAGACGCTACCGCCGGTATTATTTCTTTTACAGAAGGAGATGAACAGCGGATGATGCTTTCCGGATTAAGAAGATTTACACGATATAATGAGTATCCAAACGTGGTTCTTTTGAAATCTGAAATCGCAGAATATTTAATTAAACAAAATAAATACACTTTTTAGTGTAATTTACAAAGTTTGGCACGAGCTTTGTAATTAGACAAGTTAAGTACTATTCTTTTCATAAGGTAGTTGAGTTTTCATGGTACTTAAGTTTTAGTAGAGAGGGTCCCGGCAGAAATGCCGGGGTTTTTTTTTGCCCTACATTCAGCAAATTATTCCTTAATTATATAAAATTAATCATTCCTTACATGGAATATCGGAAAGGAAAATATACTTTTCATTTTCTATGTCCATTTGACAATAATAGTGACTCAAGCCATTTGTAACCATCAAATAATCGGCACCGATTTGTAGATTATAACGTGCGATTTGGTCAAAAGTTTCCTGAGAAACTGTAACTGATGGAGACTTACATTCCACAATCAGAAAAGGCTTTTCCTTTTTGTACACAATTACATCTGCTCTTTTTTTCATTCCGTTTACTGTCACTACGACTTCTGTATTGATAGCTGACTGCGAATATTTTTTCTCCTGAATCAGGAATTGTACAAGATTTTGTCTTACCCACTCTTCAGGTGTCAGAATCAACCATTTTTTTCGTGTGTTGCAAAAGATATAAACAGAATTCTGGTCTTGTTTAAATCGAAATTGGTAATTTTCGGGAAAATTTAATTCTTGTAATTTTAATTCATTCATGAGTCAACCAAATAGCATCATCAAAGATATTAAAAACAAAAAGGTCGCTCCTATTTATTTTCTTTCGGGCGACGAACCTTTTTTCATCGACCAGATTTCTAAAACCATCGAAAATGAAGTTCTGACTGAAGATGAAAAAGGTTTCAACCAAAGTGTCTTATACGGAAATGATGTGGAAATGACCGACATATTGGGAATGGCCAAACAATTCCCGATGGGTGCCGAACGCCAGGTTGTAATTGTAAAAGAGGCACAACATCTTTCGCGAACCATCGATCAGTTGGAATCATATGCAGAAAATCCACAGCCTTCGACTATTTTGGTGTTTAATTACAAGGGAAAAACGCTGGATAAACGCAAGAAACTTTACAAAACACTTCAGAAGAATTCGGTTTTTTTGGAAACCAAGAAAATGTACGATAACCAAATTCCCGATTGGATTGAAAACGCAGCCAAAGAAATGGGAATGACAATGGAAACCAAATCGAAATTTATGATGGCTGAATTTTTAGGGGCTGATTTGGGTCGGATTTACAACGAACTGCAAAAGCTGAAAATTCTAGCTGAAGATGGCAGAATAACACCTGAAATTATAGAAAGAAACATCGGAATCAGCAAGGATTACAATAATTTCGAATTACGAAATGCCATTGAAACCCGTAATGCGCCCAAAGCATTCCGAATTGTGAATTATTTCAGTCAAAACCCAAAAGATAATCCACTGGTGGTAACGCTTTCGATTTTGCACCAAACTTTTTCAAATATCATTATCTACCATTCGATTACCGATAAATCACAAGGAAATGTAGCGAAAGAATTAGGAATCAATCCTTATTTCGTAAAAGATGCTGTGACCGCCGCAAAAAATTATCCCCTTAAAAAAGCAACAAGAATTATTTCCTTTCTTCGGGAGACCGATGTAAAAAGCAAGGGCGTTGGCTCTACAGGAAACGTTTCCGATGGCGATTTGCTCAATGAGTTATTATTTAAAATTTTTAATATTTAACCACATAAAATGGAAAAAAATTATCCGATTGACAAAGTCGTAAAACCGGTTCAAAAATTCATACGCCATGAAAAATCGGGTGGTTTGGTATTGGGAATTTGTGTGATTTTAGCATTATTTCTGGCCAATTCTCCCTTTTCTGACCAATATTTTGAATTCTTTCAACATAAATTTGGATTTACATTTGACGGCATACCTTATTTAGAATACGATTTACTTCATTGGATAAACGATGGATTGATGGCCATTTTCTTTTTTGTGGTCGGACTGGAACTTAAACGTGAAATAGTCGCAGGCGAACTTTCCAATCCTCGAAAAGCCATGCTTCCCATCATTGCGGCAGCCGGTGGAATGCTGGTTCCTGCTCTGATTTATTTTTCGATGAATTCATCAGGTGAAGTAAGTAATGGTTGGGGAATTCCGATGGCAACCGACATCGCTTTTGCCCTTGGTGTATTGTATTTATTGGGAAATCGAATTCCTCTTTCTTTGAAAGTTTTCCTTACCGCCTTGGCGATTGTAGATGATTTAGGTGCGGTTTTGGTGATTGCATTTTTTTACACATCCGAAATTTCTACGGTAAGTTTAATTGCAGGATTTTCCTTTTTGACCGTGATGTATGCCGGCAATAAATTGGGGATTCGAAATATTTTATTTTATGCAATCTTTGGAATCATTGGAGTATGGACTTCCTTTTTGCTTTCTGGGGTTCATGCTACTATTGCGGCCGTTTTGGCTGCGTTTACGATTCCGGCCGACGTCCGAATTCGGGAAAATTTCCTCATTTCCAAAATTCAAACATCCTTACAAAAATTTAGTGCGATTGATCCCAACGATAAAATTCCAACGCTTACAAACGAACAATTACATTATTTGGAAGAAATTAAAACTGACGCAAACAATGCTACGCCTCCGCTCCAACGACTGGAACATGCGATGCATCCCTTCGTTACTTTTGTGATTATACCCATTTTTGCGCTTGCTAATGCCGGTGTAACGGTAATTGATATAGAATTCGAAGAATTGTTCAGCACCAACGTAGCTTTGGGTGTAGCGCTCGGACTTCTTTTAGGAAAAGTTGTTGGTGTAGTTGGATTCACATGGCTGAGTGTTAAGATGAAAATTTCACCATTTCCCGAGGGTATGAATGTAAAGAATCTTTTCGGTCTCGGACTTTTGGCTTCGATTGGATTTACGATGTCATTATTCATTACTTCATTGGCTTTTCAAAGCCCTGAATATATTACACAAGCTAAAATTGGAATTTTTGCAGCCTCTATAATTGGTGGGATTTTAGGTTACGCATTGTTGAGCCGCATCAAAAAATAATTATTCAAACCGCATTAAATCCATAACTTTATGAAATTCAGCAATATAAAGGCTTGATTTTAATTTTGAAATCATTTTTTATGATTTCGATCATAAAAAATAGCTGGTTTGTGAGATAAGTTTGAATAAAAAAAATTATGAAAGCAATTACATTTTTAATAGCATTTTCAGCATTTCTAGTTATGGGGTGTAAAAAGGAATCCGTAAATAATATGTATCCGGAAGAGGAAATTATCATCGAAGATACACTTTCAACAGACATTGAAATCGCTCCTGACACACTCAATATGATAGAGCCGGTAGATACCGCAACTATGCGCGTTGATACTGTAAATTCTACAATGCCTTAATCAAATTTTACATAATTGAAAAAAGTTATTTGGTGGAAACTTAAATGGTTTTCTCAAATAATTTTTTTCAGTTTAAAGTGTTTACTTCAAAAGCTAAAGTTAGTTAAAGTTTTGATTTACTACCATTTACGCATAGTTTTTGATTACCTTTAAAATCCTATCCAATTCCAATCATTTGTTTTTAACTTAAAAACTTTACAATCATGATTGATGAAAAACTATTGTATGAATTTGGAGCGGAAGTGAAATTTTTCACAAAAGGAGATTACGTATTTGAAGAAGGAAATATTCCTTTTTTTTATTACCAATTAAAATCCGGAAAAATCAAACTAAACAATTTTAAAGAAGATGGAAAAGAATTCATTCAGAATATCTTTTCAAACGGTCAAAGTTTTGGTGAATCAATATTGTTTATAGACGTCCAATATCCTATGAACGCGATATGTCTAGAAGACAGTTATATTTTACAATTACCCAAATCTAATTTTTATGAACTTTTGGACAACCGCCCTGAAGTTTCCATAGAGCTTAATAAGGCTCTCTCTCAAAGATTATATTATAAATACGTGATGCTGCAAAATTTATCAAGCTCAGATCCTGCGACAAGGATGATGACTTTGTTGAATTATTTGAAAAGCTTCCAAGTCAAAAAAGAAAAATTTTCTTTTGTGGTTCCTTTTACACGTCAACAAGTAGCAAATCTTACGGGATTGTGCGTTGAAACCGTTATCCGCACCAGCAAGAAGATGGCTAAAAATGATATAATTAGAATAAAAGACAGAAAAATTCACTATTAATTTCTGCCGTTATGATTAGGGTCATAAATTGACCATCATTTCCATCATAGCTTTGAAATCATAAAGGGTGACAAAGTTTTCACCGCTTTTCATTCCTTCCACAACCATTGAAAAGCAAATTATTGATAATAATCAAAATTTCAGAGTTATGGACACCAACAATTCGAACGAAAGATTTGGAAACACCGGCACCAACATAGATTCGGTGAACTCCATCCCGGAAGATTTTATTCCGTACAACGAACATGAATTTATGGGAACCTATCCGGGCGAAATAAATCCTGACTTTATTGAGCCAACTGCAAACGAGAATCAGCATTCACCAAAAAATCATGATTATGAAAGTACAGATGACAAACCCTTCCGGAATTTTAACCACAAAGTTATTGGCAATTATGATAATGATGGCAACAGTACTGATGATGATGAGAGCGGGATCAAATTTACAAGAAACAACAAACCTTAATATAACTGAATTTTCAGCCAATGAAAATGCCGAAGTAGAATCAGAGATAAATGAAATTCAGATTTTTATTACTACAACGCAGATTCCGGGAATTCCCAACATAATTCCGATTCCGGTTCAGGGGAATTCTCAAAAAACAGAGTGATTATCAGAATATAGGATGATCAAAGTTTAACTTAAAAATTGAGTGAAATGCCACAAACAAAAGAAACTAAGAAAAAATCCACATCAGGTGCAAAAAAAACGAAAGCATCTGAATCAAAAAAAATGGAAGAAACACCACTACACGAATTCTTTCTTGATGGATTAAAAGACATGTACTATGCAGAAAATGCATTGGTTGAAGCGCTGAAAAAAATGGAAAAAGAAGCCACCTCCAAAGAGTTGAAAAAAGCATTCAAAGACCACCGCAGTCAGACTGAAAAACATTATTCTACATTGGAAAAAGTCTTTAAATCTTTGGGCGAAGAGCCGGAAGAAAAAAAATGCAAAGCGATGGATGGATTGATTAAAGAAGCAGAAGAAATCATCAAAGACACAGATGCTGGAACCATGACAAGAGACGCAGCCCTTATCATAGCAGCCCAAAAAGTGGAACACTATGAAATTGCTTCATACGGCGGACTTGCTCAATTGGCCAAAACCATGGAACACACCAAAGCCAAAGAATTATTAGGACAAATCCTCGAAGAAGAAAAGCAAACCGATATGCTTCTGACTGAAATTGCCGAAAACGCAATCAATAACGAAGCGGAAGAAGAAGAATAAATTATCACTCATACGCTCTTTTACATCTTTTTTCCATCCGGAAAACTGCATGGGTCACGCACTCATGCAGTTTTCTTCTGAAAAGGCGAATCCTGTGATGTTGCGTTCTTACTGTTTAATTAATCCTTCAAGTATGAAAAAACAAGATCCAAAGAAAATAAATCCCAAACAGAAACAATCGAGACCCGGCGTTGAAAGCAAAATGAAACCTGTGCCCGAAACCGAACCGCAGGACTTTCCAAAAGGTAAATTACACAATAAAGTTGTTTTGATTACCGGCGGCGACAGCGGAATTGGCAAAGCCACCGCATTACTTTTTGCCCAAGAAGGCGCCTTGGTTTCCATTGCTTATCTGAGCGAAGACAATGATGCCAAAACTACCCGTGAAGAAATCGAGGCCAAAGGTGGAAAATGTTACCTGATCAAAGGCGACCTAAGCCGGGAACCACATTGTAAAAATGTAATCGCCAAAACCATCCGGCATTTCGGTAAGCTCGACATCGTTATCAACAATGCAGCACTTCATTGGGAAGCCGAATCAATCGAAGATATCACCACACGTCAACTACTCAAAACTTTCCACACCGATTTTTTTGCCTATTTCTGGATTGTCAAATATGCAGTTCCCCATCTGAAAAAAGGTTCCTGCATTATCAATACAACTTCGGTTACTGCCTATCGCGGAAGTCCAAAACTGATTGATTATTCCGCTGCCAAAGGTGCCATTGTTTCTTTTACGCGAAGCCTCGCCATGAACCTCATCAAAAAAGGAATTCGCGTGAACGGTGTCGCGCCCGGTCCCATTTGGACCCCGCTGATTGTTTCCACTTTTGATTCCAAAAAGGTTTCGGAATTCGGAAGTGACGTTCCCATGAAACGCCCCGGAATGCCCGACGAAGTAGCACCTTGCTTTTTGTTTCTGGCAAGTGAAGATTCGAGTTATATGAACGGACAAATTCTCCATCCAAACGGTGGGGAAATCATAAACGGATAAAATTTGTATGAACTTCTTGTTGATTTTTGCCGGAATTTTTGATGAAGAATTTTTCATCGGAAATGAAGAATGGGAATTTGCATGGGAAATTCTCGTGCGGTCTGCCATCATGTTCCTCATCATTATTGCAGGCGTGAAAATTCTGGGTCGCCGTGGTGTCAAACAACTTTCCATCTTCGAATTGGTGGTAATCATTGGATTAGGTTAGTTGCCGCTGGAATGGGACGAAGTCGTTCCCGGATTAAGCCCGACAGATTTCAATATTTACAATGCCCTAGAAAGAATCGAAAAGAAAAGCGATTTGTTCAAACCCGTTTTGGGAAAAGGATTTGATATGGAAAAGGCTTTAAAAAAATTAGAAACTATAGCCTGAAATGAATTAACAATAAAAATTAAATTTTATGGAAATGTTCATCGTAATAATGTCAGTAATTGCCACCGCGGCAGTTTTGATCGTAGCTTATTGGTTCATCAGCCGAAAACCGGAACCTAAATTCAATCGGGAAGCGGAAAAACTGGATAAAGAAACAATGGAAGACCGTGTAGAACCCTGAATTTATTTCTCGCGTTCCATCACATAATTGACCATCGTTCGAAGTGATTCTTTGTATTCGCTATCGGGGAATTCATCCAAAATGGCAAGTGCTTCGTCACTGTATTTCTGCATGGTTTTTTGCGTAAATTCGATGCCGCCATTGTCTTTCACGAACTGAATCACTTGCTGAACACGCTTTTTATTATGGTTGTGTCTTTTTACCGAATTAATTAGCCAGTCATGGTCTTTTTTGGAAACTTTATTGAGAACATGAATCAAAGGCAAGGTCATTTTTTGTTCTTTGATATCGATTCCAACCGGTTTTCCAATTAAATCCGAACTTGTATAATCAAATAAATCGTCTTTAATCTGAAAGGCAATTCCCACAAGGTTTCCGAAACGGTTCATCTTTTTGCAAACCTCTTCCGAAGCACCTACCGAACGAGCGCCGGCTTCACAACAAGCCGCAATCAAAGTCGCGGTTTTCTGACGAATTATTTCGAAATAAACATCTTCGGTTATATCTAATTTTCTTGCTTTTTCGATTTGCAATAATTCTCCTTCCGACATTTCTTTGATCGCTACCGAAACGACTTTCAGCAAATCAAAATCTTCGTTTTCAGTGGAAAGAATTAAGGTTTTGGACAAAAGATAATCGCCAACCAAAACCGCAATTTTATTTTTCCAAAGAGCATTCAACGAGAAAAACCCACGACGCATATCGGAATCGTCCACTACGTCATCGTGTACCAAAGTGGCGGTGTGAATTAATTCAATCAAAGCCGCTGCCCGATAACTTCTTTCCTGAAATTCGCCGGTTAATTTGGCCGTCAGGAAGACAAACATCGGACGCATTTGCTTTCCTTTTCGGCGTACGATATAATGCGTAATCCGGTCCAGCAAAGGAACGTTACTTTTCATCGACTGATAAAACTTTGTTTCAAAAAGTTTCATCTCTTCGGCAATCGGTGCTTTTATTTTTTCAATCGATTTCTTCATTTATTCGGCTAAAGAATGAATACACTGAATGCTTTGTTCGACGTGGAAATTTCTGAATTTAAAATCCTCATTGCTGTAACACATCACATTCGGAATTTCGGGTTTTATGGCGATGCCTTCAATTTGCCCCACCTGCGCGGTAAACCCAAGCGGCAAACTGAATTTACTCAATTTTTCATCGAACAACAAATCAGAACCGCGTTTTGGCAAAGAAAATCCGGAGATAAATCCGAAACCGTCGGGCGTATATCCGATCAGGTAAAATCCGTGGGTATTGGAAATAGGGCTGTCATCAACCGTTGCACCGGTGACCATATAATTGGTTTTAAAAGTTTCCAATTTTTTAGCTTGTTGCTTTCCGGGCTTGACTTCGAGCGTATAATGAGTTGTGGACAAATTGGTCCATTCTTTCGTAAAAAGGTGGAGTTTTTCGTTATAAAAAAAGAAAGCTTCGCAATCGAAATTGGTTTTGCGATTTCCGGGATTGAAGTTTTTCTGTTCGGGATAGGTAAATTCGATTTTCTGAACTTCTACCGAAATGCTTTCGTCTTTGGAATTCAATTTTGAAATCGGAAAATAAAAAATGGAAAGGTCTTTCCGGTTGCCGTTATTGTTCCCAAATTCCCCAATGAAAACATAGTCCTCACTGAAAGCCAGTTCTTCCCAGTCGCGGTTTTCGGCATTGGTAATCTTAACAGTTTGAAGAATTTTACCCGTTTGCGGACTGATTTTGTACAATTCCGCTTCTCCTCCGCTGTCGTTTTGTCCCCAATAAAATCCGTCGTGAAATTCAAGTGAAGAAATTTCGTCCAGTTTTTCGGAAATCTTCAAGGTTTTGATTTGGTAATTTTCAATGTCCAAAGTATCAATTTTCATTTGCGCCGACAGGTTCAGGGCGCTCAAAACCAATAAAGCAGAAGCTAAATATTTAATCATTGACGATGAATTCTCTTTTGCTTTCCAAAGGTATTATTTTAAGTGAAACTGTACAAAGTATTATGAATAAAGTCGAAGTTCGAAATTCGTGAGACGAAGTTCGATTTACGATATACAAGGGAAGATATACGATTTACGAGGTAAAGTCAGGATGCTTCAAAATACTTGTTCCGTAGGAACAATTCGTAGGTAGAAAAAATAAGGTGTTCCGACATTCGTTCCGTAGGAACGTTTCTTGAACAGGTTACAACAATCTTCTACAAAGCAGAATATGTTTTCCCGATTGGCTTTGGGTGAAAATTAAAGTCTGACTATAGGATTCCTTTAATTTATATTTTTTTCGGATTAATTCCACACTGAGTGGATAATTCTTTGAAATCACATGAAAGGCTGATTTTTCAATTTCTTTTTTCGGATTTTTTATTTCTCCCAAAACTTCGAAAACCTTACCCGGAAAGGACTTCAACAATTCCTTCGATGTATATAAATGCGAATGAATATGCAGTTTTTTTAAATTTAATTTCTCTCCCAATAATTTAAAAGCGCCCGATTTCAAAACGGCAGAATTGGGTTCGTAAATGAATTTTTCGGGTGATGAAAACTCGGAAACAGCTGTTGCTTCTTCCTTTAAATGAAATTCAAAAAGCAGATGATCGGATTCCAGGTTTGTAGCGATTATTTTGGGATTGGTTTGGATTTCTTTTTTGCAAATCAGCAATAATTCCTTGACTTCGTTTTTAACTGCAACAATGTAAATTTCCTGAATTTGAGGAATTTTCTCCACCGTTGATTTCAAATCCAGCAAAGGCGAAAGTTTGATCATTAATGTTTGGGAACGACTTATAAATTCATCCATCCATTCGAGAATATTGGGTTCCAAATCTTCCAAAACGAATTTTCTTTGGGAATCAATTCGTCGCGAAGGATCGAGGTAAATGATATCCCATTTTTCTTTCGGATTTTCTTTCCAAAAGATTTCAAAATCGGAATTTATATATTCTAAGTTATTTTGATTTAGCGCTTTATAATTATGTTTTGAAATTTCCACCAATTCAGAATTCCGTTCCAAAGCGGTGACTTTTTCAAATTTTTGGGCAAATCCAAATGCATCGATTCCCATTCCGGCGGTTAAATCAATCAAAGTTTTTCCCTTGATAATTTCTGATTTGTATTGGGCAGTAATCCAAGAAGAAGCCTGTTCAAGGTTGAGCGAAGGCGGATAATAAATTCCTCCCGTTTGGTAGAAAAAAGGAAATTTATTGCGTGCAATTTGCAAACCTTTGATTTGCTGGGCAAGTTCCGAAGAACTGAGGTTTTCAAAAGGAGATTTTTTCAAAGAAATACTGCGTACATCTTGGTTTTCTTGCGCACGAATATAGTTTTGAACTTCGGGTTCTAAGAGATTTGGATTCATAAAGTTCAAAGTTAAAACTAAATTCATTAGCCGGAAAATGAGTTGGGTTTTACCTTAAATTAATCCGGTGGATTTTAGCATCCTTTTTAAAATTCATAACTTTGCAAATCATTCAAGCCCATTCCGGGCAAAAAAATCAAAAAATTTCTATGAGTTTTCAAATTGATAATTCTACCCATTTTATTTACAACTGGACTTTTCAAAAATATTCAACACTTGGTTTCGAAGCAATGTTGACACATTTATTTACCTTTGTTTCGCTACTCATCGCTTCCCTTATTTTATTGTGGCTGATTCATTTCGTGGTTCGTCGCGTTTTGATCAAGTTTACAACAGAATTTACCAAGCGTTCCAAGACGAAATTTGATGATTATCTTTTAAAGAATAAAGTTTTCGCGAACCTTGCGCGATTGATTCCGCTGTATATTTTCGCTTCCTTGATTCCTGTTTTATTTTCGGGATTTCCGGGTGGTGTGGTTTTTACCGAAAAGTTTGTGGAGATTTTACTGATTATCAACTGGACGATTCTGGTTATTTCGGTAATGAAATCGATTCGGGATTATTTGGGCGATAAAGAAAGTTTCCGTGGCAAACCGCTTGATAGTTATTTACAAGTCGCCAATATTTTTCTGTTTTTCATTGCTGGAATTTTAATTTTCACCACGTTTACGGGGCAATCGCCTTGGGCTTTTCTGACGGCGATGGGCGCTGCTTCTGCGGTTTTGATGTTGGTTTTCAAGGATACGATTTTGGGATTTGTGGCGAGCATTCAGGTTTCGACCAACGATATGGTGCGTGTGGGCGACTGGATTGAAATGCCGAAATACGGTGCCGATGGCGATGTGATTGAAATCAATTTGAATACGGTAAAAGTTCAGAATTGGGACAAAACCATTACCACGGTTCCGACTTATTATCTGATTACCGATTCTTTTAAAAACTGGCGCGGAATGCAGAATTCGGGTGGAAGACGGATCAAACGTGCGCTCAATATTAAGATTTCTTCGATTCATTATGTAAGTCCGGAGGAATTGAAGGAATTGAAAAAAATCAAACTTCTTCAGAATTACATTGATCAAAGACAGGAAGAAATCGATGCGTACAATGCCGAACATTTCCCGGACCGTACGATGCCGGTGAACGGAAGAAATATGACGAACATCGGGCTTTTCCGTGAATACATCAATCAATACGTGAAAATCCATCCGGGCATCCACAAGGATATGACGATTATGGTTCGTCAGTTATCACCGACTGAACACGGTCTTCCGATCGAACTTTATATGTTTACGGCCGATGTTCGTTGGGTCGTTTACGAAGGAATTATGTCGGATATTTTCGACCATTTATTGGCGGCGATTAAATTTTTCAATCTGGAAACCTTTGAAGCACCTGCTTCGGATGATATGCGAAGCATTGGCAAAGCTTTGAACCCTAAAGTTCTTCCGGATTAATTACAAATTCTTGGTGATACTTTGCACGAGTTTATATTCGGAAAAGAATTCTTTCAGCACGACTCGTAAAACGGTATAAGCCGGAACGGCCACTGCCACTCCGATGATTCCGAAAAGGATTCCTCCGATTAAGATAACAAGAAATATTTCCAAAGGATTTGATTTTACGCTTCGCGAATAAATAAGCGGTTGGTTGATGAAATTGTCCCAAACGTGCGTGAGGATGTACCAAAACATAATCCATAAAACCGTTGGAATGATTTCTGCTCGGAAATCCAGTCCCAAACCGTGTAAATCACTTATCGATAAACTCGCCATGATGACTCCACCCAGAAGTGGTCCGATGTAAGGAAGTGGATTGAGCAAAGCGCAAAGCAAGGCGATGATCGCTGCGTAATTGATTCCGAAAGAAAGTAAAATGATGAAATAAAAAGTAAACATAATCAGGACTTGCAAGGTCAGTCCGATGAAGTAGCGGGACAATAAATCCTTGGTTTTGTCGAGTACGGATTCAAATCTTTTTTCCTCGCCGTTGGGGGCAATGGCCACCATCATTTTGTTGATTAAGTCCCGATCTTTTAGGAAGAAAAAGGTAATGAACATTACTGAAAAAGTATCGATCATGATCACGCCCACAGTGGTTATGGAATCGCCAAACATTCCCGAAAGGCTTTTCACATTTACATTTTCGACTGCGTCGTTCAATAGGTTTTCGAGGAAAGGAATGTTAAGGAACCCGAGTGAGTCGCCGAGTAGTTTGAGCTGATTGGAAATGGCTTCTTCGAAGCGATCGAGGTGCACGAAATTTCCAAACAGTCGATAAGGTTCGTTGAGCACGAGTGAGATGAACAAGCTAACAAAGGCAAAAATCAAAAAAATGAAGAGCGATAGCGTAAGGATAGCGCCAATCGCATTGGGGATCCGAAGTTTATTGTTCATCAGATTCATCAGCGGTCGTCCGATCATCGCCAGCACAAATGCAATGGCGAGGTAGGCAAAAACCGATCGGATTTGCCAAAGAAAATAAAGGGCAACGCCAATCAAAGCAGCTATTCCCAGCGCTCTTAGAATGCCATAGGAAAGCTGTTTAGGTGTCATGAGTTATCGTTTTCGTTTTTTTCGGCCAATCTTTTTCTGAATATCGGTTTAATTTGCGTTCGAACCGGATTTTCAGTTTTTGGTGTCGGATGGATTTTATCCGAAGGATTTCTGAATTTATTTACACCGATTAAAGTCAGTTTTCCTTCGTCAAACGCCTGCTGTTCTTTGTCGGCACTTTTCTGGATCATTTTCTGAATTCTTCCGTCAAATAATCCTTTGAGGAATCCGCCTTCGGCTTCTATATTTTTAAATAACTCCAAGGCGTTTCGGCTCATCAGTTCGGTTAGATTTTCCACGAAATAAGTTCCGGCAACGGGATCCATGAATTTATCGAAATAGGATTCTTTCTGCAAAAGTAATTGCTGTTTGGAAGCAAGTTCTTCGCTGAATGCGGTGGAACCGCTGATTTCGTCATAAGGAAAAACATTTACGACATCGGCCTTTCCCTGAACGGCTGCGGAGGCTTCCAGTCCGCTGCGGATGATATTGTTATGAACATCGAGCAGGGATTTATTACGAGCTGAAGTTTCGGCATAAATAAAAGTTTCTGCTTCGGAATTGTATTCGTTCAGAATCAAATTCCAGAGTTGACGGAGTGCACGAAGTTTGGCAATTTCGAAGAAATAATTTCCGCCTATGGCGACTTTGAAATAGAGTTTCGAAGTGGCTTCTGCCCCTAGGTTTTCCAAATATTCCACAGCATGAGAAATTGCGATGGCAATTTGCTGCAGATGGTTTGCACCGGCATTCTGATAGAGTGAAGCGTTTATTTCGATGTTTTTTTCAAATGTATTTTCGTTGAGGATTTTTTGGGTTAAAGCTAAATCTTTTTCTTGCGAATGGAACCAGTTTCCGGTTTCTGCGAATTTACCCAAAACATCGAGTCCTAAGTATTTTAGGTTTTTGATTTCGGAGAAATTCAATTGATTAAGTGAATCCGTTGATGTTTTGATTTCAAAAAACAAATCCAGGAATTCGGGAAGTTTTAAAACTTGGTCGAAATGACTTTCATTGACTTTGAAACCATAGAGATAAGAAAAATCCTGATGGGAATCGTTTCGGAAGTTTCCGATGATTTTCCAGTCATTTGTGGATTGGATCGCTGAGATTTCTTCGGGCAGATCTTCATTTGTATAAACCGGTTTCACCTGAATTCCTTCGGCGGTATCCCAAACCAGGACTTCATTGTAATCGAGTCCGGCGAGTTCAGCCTGCACTTTGAGCTTCCATTCCTGTGGTGTCAATTGTTTAAATTCCTCAATCTTTTGATTCATTGGTTTCCGGCTTTTTAACTTTTTGTTTTTCGATGATGAATACGTCTTCGTTTTCTTTTTTCAGGTAATGCTTTTCACGCGCAATACGCTCAATTTCAGAAGCATTTGTTTTCATCTGATGAATTTGTATGGTTTCTTTTTCCAGTTTCTGTTCGTAAAGTCTTTTGTCTTTTGTGAGGACTTTGACTTCCTCATCGAGTTCTTTGTGAATGAAATAGGAATTCTGGTCAAAGAAGAACATCCAGACAAGAAATAAGACCGTAACAATCAGGTATTTATTCAGGAAGAAACGATACCATTTCCCTGAACCGCTGTTTATTTTGTCTTTTTCGGGATTCATGATTCTATAGGCGTGGTTAATTTGTCTTTAATCAGTGTTGACAAAAGCCTGATGGCTGCTTCGTTTTTCTTTTTCATGTTGGGAACGATGATGTCGGCATGAATTTTTGAAGGTTCAATGAACTGTTCGTGCATGGGTTTGAGTGTAGTTCGGTATCGGTTCAAAACCTCTTCGAGGTCACGTCCGCGTTCGGTGATATCACGCTGGATTCTTCGGATTAATCTTTCGTCAGAATCGGCATGAACAAATATTTTGACGTCAAATAATTCACGAAGTTCAGGATTCGTGAGTACGAGAATTCCTTCTACAATGATGACGCTTTTGGGATGTGTAACCAAAGTTTCGTCGGTACGGCTGTGTGTGATGAAGGAATAAACAGGTTGGTTGATCACTTCACCTTTTTTTAGTTTCATCACATGTTCGGTCAGAAGTTCGAAATCGATGGAGCGCGGATGGTCGAAATTGATTTTCTGACGTTCTTCCAGCGAAAGTTCGTTATGGTCTTTGTAATAATTGTCCTGGGAAACGACCAGTACGTTTTCTGTATTCAGATGTTTTAAAATATTGCGGACCACGGTTGTTTTTCCCGATCCTGTCCCGCCTGCAATTCCGATTATCAGCATATCATTCTTCGTTTGGAAATGGTTCTTTATCCTTATAAAATTTGGGCATGGATTTCAAAATATATACATCCAGCATGGCTTTGACCCTTGCGAAATATTCGCGTGTTACGGTTACCGTACCGTATCTTTTGGGCACATCGCGTGCATTGAATCCCAGGGCGTAAATATCGTGATTTTTACCGATAAATATTGCGCGTTCATTGTGAAATTCCTGGGAAATAATCGTAAGTGAATCTTGTCCAAATACTTCTTTGGCTCTGAGGACCGAGTCGAGTGTACTGAAACCGGCGAAATCCTCCACGATTTTATCTTCGGGAATGCCCATTTGGATGAGTGAGTTTTTCATGTCTCGGGTTTCATTGTATTCCATGATGGAATTATCACCACTTACGATGATGAATTTGATTTTACCGGCTTTGAAGAGTTCCACAGCGGCTTGCATCCGGTATTTGAAATAAAGGTTTTCTCCACCTCCACGCACGCGTTTGCTGGTTCCGAGCACCAGTCCGGTGGGGTTGTCGGGTACTTCCACAATGTTGTCAAAGGTTTTCCCTTCGGCTTGCTGGGTCACCCAATAGTTCGACAATAAAATCGTGGCGGTAAAGAGGATAATTCCCCCGAGAAGTAATTTCCAAAATCTTCTGAATATCGTTTTCATTTTTCAAAGTCCAGTTTCGATGACCGAAGGTCGGAAAAAATAAGTAAATGGAGGGGATTGAAGTTTCAGGTTTAAAGTTTAAAGTTTCAGGTTTTACTGCGTACAGTCGCTTCGCTCGTGTCAGGTTTAAGGTTTAAGGTTTTACTGCGTACAGTCGCTTCGCTCGTGTCAGGTTTAAGGTTTCAGGTTTCAGGTTTAAGGTTTCAGGTTTAAAATTCAATTATTCATCATTCAATTATTCTATTATTCACTCATTCATCATTCACCCATTCATCATTCACCCATTCAGTCATTCAAAAAATCTGTATCTTTATTTTAATTTTAACAACTTACCGCATGGAATTTCTTGACTCATCGACCATTATGTCCTTTTTTTTAGGAATCGGATTGGCTGCTTCTGCCGGATTCAGGGTATTTGTACCGCTATTTGCATTGAGCATTGGTGCGCACTTCGGAGCAGATTTGCTGGACTTGAATGAGAGTTGGCAATGGGTGGGCAGCTGGCCGGCGATGATTACGCTGGGCGTTGCCACGCTGATTGAGGTTGCCGGCTATTATGTTCCGGTTGTGGATAATCTCCTGGATACGATTGCAGTGCCACTCGCCGCAGTTGCGGGAACAATTCTCATGGCTTCTACCCTGCTCGATATGGGCGAAGTGGCTACCTGGGCGCTGGCTATCATTGCCGGTGGCGGAACGGCAGCCGCCGTGAGCGGAACAACTGCCGCGACGAGGGCGGTTTCGACAGGCACCACGGGCGGAACGGGTAATTTTGTGGTCAATACAGGTGAAACGGCCGCGGCTTCTGTGCTGAGTCTGACTTCATTTATCTGGGCGCCGCTAGCTTTTGTGCTGGTGCTGATTGTGCTTTATTTTGTGTACAGGTTGTGGAAGAAAAGCCGGAGGTTTCTGGCGGAGTGAGGGCCTCGACTCCGCTCGGCCTGACATTCTTCCCGATTTCTACCAACCCTCCACTGGAGGTTTCCTCTTACCCCGATAGCTATCGGGGTCAAATGCTCGACTTCTCGATTATGCCCGATTCTCCACTGGAGAATCTCCTCTTAATATCAAATGCTCGAAGTGACAATAGTGACAATAGTGACATTGGTCGGGGTGATAATAGTGATATAGGTTCTGCCATTTTTCAATATTCTGTTGGGGGAATCGGGATAAATTTACCTGCCGGTGTAAAATAGCTGTAATTTTCTGGAAAGCTGAAAAAATTAATAATGGGTTAACCCATTTTCAAGGACATTCAAAATTTAAAAAAAGGATAAAAAATGAGTTATTAACAGTAAAATTCAGATTGTTGATAACTGGGCTTATACTGGGCTTATACTGGGCTTAAGTAGGGAGTGTCTATGGGGATGGTTAGGGCATGACTTTGTCCTAAAATATACCTGAATCGTCCTATCATAACTTTAAAGATTTAATATATATAAGGATTCGATGATTAAAATTCTCCTGTCTTCCATATTTTTCCTTAATTTTCCTAAACTCATAATTTCCGGTGGTGTTCTTGTGGCTTTGTAGTGGCATTCTAGTGGCGTTGTAGTGGGTTTCCGGTGAGTTTGTAGTGGGCTTGTTTAAGCAGAGAGGTGATAAAATATCAAAAAAAATAAATGTTTTTAACATTTTGATAACGAATGCTTTTTGAAAGCGAATGAGAAAATCTTTTAACTTTGCCATCCCTTTAAACCTAAAGATGAACTAAAGATAACCCAAATCTAACGCTGCCTCTCCCCATTACTTATAACTTTGAAAACGCAAAAACGCTCTGCAGGAGTGACCTTTTTGTGAATTTTGTGTCTTATTAACTGAATGAAAAAAGAAAGCAAAGCTTTCACCTAACTATAAAATTTATGAGATTTAGATTTTTACTTTTCTTAAGTGTAGTATTCCTCGGAATTGGACAAATCTGGGGGCAGACGACAGTGACCAAACAATTTTCTGATTTTGGTTTTGAGAATACTGAAACTTTTCCTTCTGGAAATTTAGATGAAAATATATCTTTCACTACAGAAAAGAACAGCTCTCATACTGATCCAGCTTACTTTGATAGTGATGCAACGATAAGATTATATCCGGGCGGAAGCAATGGAGGGTCTATTACTTTAAATGTAAATGAGGGATATATTATTACATCTGTTACATTTATATCTTCTCAAAATCAACCTATTAAATATTTTGTTGATGGTGGAGAAGAACAAACAATGAGCAGTAGTGATACTTACACAATTAATGAAAACATTTCAAATTCATTAAAATTTCAAAATGCGAATACTAATACAAGTGGTAGTGGTAATCAATTAAGATTAACTGGAGTAACTGTAACTTATACAAATGGTACAGCATGCGAAGATTCTAACTTCGTTTTTGCTTCTACAGAAGTATCCGCTGATTTGGCGGATGGTACATTTACACAAACGGCTAGTTCGCTAAACGAAACTACAGCTATTACTTATGAAAGTTCTGATGAAGCAGTTGCTACGGTAAATCCTTCTACAGGAGAAGTTAGTTTGTTAGGATTAGGAACAACAAGCATTACTGCCAACCAAGAAGCCGGTACGCATAACGCTACCGAATATTGTGCAGGAACTGCAACTTATGAATTGACGGTGATTTCAACCGAACCTGTATTGATAGTTTCTACCAACAGCCTTTCATTGACTGCTTTTGCAGGAGGTGCAAGTGCAACAGAAGACATCACAATCGACGGAGCAAACCTCACAGGAGACATCGCTCTTTCATTGACCGGAGATACAAATTTCTCAATTGATCCAAATACTTTATCAGCAAGCGGAGGAACTATAACGGTAACTTATACACCTTCGGCAAGCCCAGCAACTCATTCTGCTACTTTGACCGTATCCAACGGCTCACTTTCTGAAGTGATTGCTTTGAGTGGCGTGACGGATGAAATGCCTGCAATAGGATGTTTTGAAGAAAATTTTGATGGTATTACAGCTGGAAATTCAACAAGTTCAACTGGTTCAAACTCGTCATGGGATGGAAACGATAATTTTCCAACAGTAGATAGAGCATATCAAGCAGGAGGAGCGGTAAGATTAGGAAGTTCAGGTAATAACGGTTCTATTACTTCTCTTCCATTAACAGAATATGCAGGACATAATGTTGTTGTAAGTTTCTCTTCAAAAGCATGGGGAACAAATGCTTCAAGTATTTTAATAAGTTTTGGTACACAAAGCCAAGTGGTAAATTTACCTGCTGCTAGTAATTGGACGGATGGATTATCTGACTATGAGGTTGTTTTTGAAAATATAGAGCCTAATGCAACTTTAACATTTGAAACAAATTCAACATCAGAAAGAAGATTTTTTATAGATAATGTTGCTGTTTGTATAAATGGTCCATCTATTCCAACTCCTACTCTTACAACTTCAGTAACTGAATTGTCAGATTTTGTTTATGGTTTAGGCAGCGGTCCTTCTGCTTCACAAAGTTTTGCGTTATCAGGAATTAATTTAGATGGTTCAGAGGATATAACAATTTTAGCAGGTGGTGGTTTTGAGATTTCATTGGATGATGTTGATTACTTTGAAGAAGAAACACTTTCAGCTTATGATGGAACGGCAACTGATATCTACGTAAGACTAAAATCGGGATTACCTGTCGGCAATTATTCCGACATTATTCTGATAGGTGGTTATGGTACAGATGCAGAAGTTTCATTATCAGGTGAAGTAACCGCTCCCGTCAGTTCTTTGTTCCGAAGTAAAGCCAACGGAAATTGGACAAACAATGCGACTTGGGAGTCTTCTGCAGATGGCACTAACTGGTGGCCTGCAAGTACGTATCCAGATGAAAGTGCAACTGATGTTGTAATTCGAGAAAACCATAAGGTAATCCTAAATTCTGCAGGTATAAAGATTGCCAATACCGAAGTGAAGGGTCAATTGGAAATAGTTGATCATGATTTTCAACTAATGGGAACAGGCCATGCTTTGAAAATTAAAAACGGAGCAGAACTAATTTTGAATGGTAGTGGAAAACCTACTAATTCAAGCACTGGAACTGCCCTTATTGAAACAGCTGGGAATTTTAAAATTCTTAATTTCACTTCCGATAATTTAATGTCCCATTATTTAAAAGTGGGAGGATCTTACAATAAATTTGAACATCATTCCATCTTCGAATGGGCGAATACCAATACTTTGGGTTCCTCTGGTTTCGACGAAATATTTGATGTTGTAAATCCAGGTGATTTTGTTATTTTCAGAATGACACAAACATTTGGCTCTAATTATGGAAGTGGAACAAATAATTCATTTAATGCAGTTATGGAAATACCTGGAGACAGGCAATTAAAACTTCAAGGCAATGGCAATAAAACTTTTAGAGGAGGAATTCAAGGAACAGGTGTTTTAACCGTAGTGACAACAGGCTCAGGCAAATTAATTTTTGGGGATACTTTCGGCAATCCCACCTTAGGAAATACTGGCAGTTTAACTTTGAACGTACCTCATAACGTTTTGCAACTTCAAAACATTGAAGTTCCCTCTTCTGCCCAAGTGAAAATTGAAAGTTCGGGAACAGGTAATCCGAATACTCTTTCAAGAATTGGAGGCAATCTCGATATCTCCGGTGAATTAGACATTACCGATATGCGAATTGTAAACACAGCAGATGGTGGAATTACAGTAAAAGACGGTGGGACTTTGAGAACCCGTTATACAGGTGGTTTATTTGGCAGCGAATCAGCGATAGTAGATGCCACGAAATTTACAATGGAAACGGGAAGTACAATTGATTATTATGCAACAGAAAACCAGGCGATAAGCACAGGAAAAGAATATTACCATCTTATTTTATCGGGTGGAGGAATTAAAACTCCGCAAAGTCAAAGTCCCATAAACTTTTATACGATTGACTCTATTCAATATGGCTCAATTACTATTACAGAAAATCCAATTGTTGATTTCAGTGGCAATAATTTAGGGCCAACAGCACTGAATCATGTAAATTTCAATATGGACGGTGGAAGATTAATACTCGGTAAGGGCGGTACACAACCCAATATGCGAGGCACTTATAACTTAAGCGGAGGTGTGATAGAATTTGCAAACAGTAGTGCTAGCGGTCAAACCATAAGATCTACAAATGCTTATTCCTATCAAAACATCGAAGTGACTGGAAATAGCGTGGGAACTAGTGGCGGAAATCTTGTTTTAAACGAAAATGGAACTTTTCTAGTTAAACCCAACGGTATCTTTACAATAAATACTAATAGCATTGTAGGACCTGAGGGTAACCAAACGATAGAAATTGAAGGTAATGGAACATTCAGAACAGGCAATGCTGATGGATTTAGTGGTGGCGATGGAACTTCCAATCCAGGTCAAACTACTTCCATTCGAAATAATATTGAAAATATCATTTTACATCCTAATAGTACGGTGGAATACTCCCGCTCCGGCGACCAGACCATCACCAATGGAATTGTAACAACGCCGAGTGATGCCCACTATGAAAATCTTAGAGTTTCAGGATCTGGAGTGAAGACCACAGCTTTGGGTAATCTAGTTGTCAATAATATCACTTATGTAGATGCTGCTACCTTACGCGTTGCAGAAACAAATGATGATGTTGCTCCAAACGTTCTTACCGCCCGAAAAGGAATTCAGGTAGTCTCGGGAGCAACCGCTCTTTTTGAAAACAACGCCAATCTGATGCAGGATCCGGGCGCAGCAAACTCCGGGAAGATCAGCATGCTGAGAAAGGCAAATGTTCCTTCCAATCAATATAATTATTGGGCTTCACCTGTATCAGGACAAAATTTATATGAGATTTACAATGTTCCCAATAACAGAGTTATGACTTATAATACAGGTACCGACTATTTCACAATTAAGCCCAATCCTCATCAATCTGAATTTGGTATTGGATATTCCATCAAAGGACCTGTAACAAATGCGCCACCAACTCCTTCTGGTGGTATTGAAGTAGTGGCTAATTTTATAGGTACGCCAAGAAATGAATCTTTAACTATTTCTGAAAATAGAATCCCTCTATCAGACGTGGGTAATCATTATAATTTAATCGGAAATCCATTCCCTTCCAATCTGGATTTGATTGCTTTATATAACGATTCCGATAATAACACCAAGTTCTTTGATGATGGTACTGAAGACACACCTACGGTTTACTTTTGGGATAATGTCAGCAATACGCAAATGACCCAGCAAGGTTCTAATTATAATCAAAGTAATTATGCTTTGTTGAATCTATCTTCGGGAATAGGAACGGCTGCGCCGTGTAACAGCGCAACTTGTTCTGGTGTCGGGTCAGGTAAAAAGCCCAATGGAATTGTAAAGCCCGGTCAGGGATTTATCATCAGAGCTGCTGAAGGTGCAGATCATCTAACTTTGAAAAATGATATGCGAACTACGCTGATAAAAAGGACTTCCGATGATGACGAGGCCGTATATTTCAAAACCGGAAATCTGTCTGCTGAGCACAATGGGGAACGTCCGAGAAACGATAAATTCTGGGTGGAACTGGTGACGGCAGATGATTTACACATTCAGGCAGCAGTAGGGTATTTTACCCAGGCTGAAAACAGTTTTGAGCGTTTTGATTCCAAGGTGATGAATGAGGACGCTTCTGATAATATTTATACGCTGAGCGAGGATGATGTAAAATTGTCCATTCAGGGAAGAAAAGGAAATTTCAGCAATGAAGATATTATTCTTTTGGGGGTGAGATTCTTTAAATATGGAATTCACAAGATTCAACTGGAAGAAACGAAAGGCATTTTCAAAGAGCATCAGGATATTTATGTCAAAGACAAATACCTGAATATTACTCATAATCTTTCTGCAAATGGACCTTACCTCATAGATGCACAGGCCGGAGAATTCAACGATCGTTTTGAGATTGTTTTCAAACCATCGCTGAGCTCAACGGTGAATCCTGCTTCTCCCCTCAATAGTCTGAAAATTGAAAAACGTGATCATCAGATTGAAATCAGTTCTTCAGTTGAAAAAATTACAGAAGTTGAAATATTCAATCTTTCGGGCTGGTCAGTTTATAAAGCGGAACAGGTGAATGAAAATATTTTGAAAATCCCGGCTTCTCAGTTTGGTAAAGAAATTATCATCGTAAATGTTCAGACCGAATCAGGAAAAACGGAAACGAAAAAGATTATCAATAAATAGTCTGATAAATTTGAAAACCCGTCTTTAAGTCGGGTTTTTATTTAAATCTATGCAAGTAAGAATCAGGGGAGATTTCAGTTGATCTGGATATAAAGAATTTAGATTTCTCAGTCTGCTCAAAATGACAGGATTTTAAATTTAGAAGTCAGAAAGTTCGGTCTGATCTTTCTAAACCATTAAGGAAAATAAGTTTTAGAAATCAACTAAAAACTTCTTTCAGGTCAATGCCTCCAAAGTTGGCGGAACTCATCATCAGAAAGACTTTGCCGGATTTATCGGTTTGATTTAAGAAAGATTTTAGTTCTTCCGAAGAAGTGAAGACTTTGATATTGGAATCTCCAAATGCATCCTGAATATCGGATGGTGAGATATAATCCATTCTTTTGATTTTCAGTGCTTCGGGATTATAGTACACAATTTTGTCGTCGGCTTTGTCCAGTGCGCCTTTGTATTCCGATAGGAATTTCGGGTTGAGGCTGGAATAAGTATGCAGTTCCAGACAGGCGATGAGTTGTTTGTCGGGAAACTGTTCTTTCACGGCATTGGTCGTGGAAATCACTTTGCTGGGTGCATGTGCAAAATCTTTGTAAGCCACAAATCCAGGTGTACGGTTGATGAGTTCCAGACGTTTGGAAGCGCCTTTGAAAGTCTGAATGGCTTCGTAGAAATCATCGTCCATCACGCCGAGCTGATTACAGATGAGCCTTGCTCCTTCCAGATTATTGAGGTTGTGCTGGCCAAATATTTCCAAGGGAATAGGGCCTTCTTCCGTCGAAAGATAAGTCACGCCATTATCGATATTAAAATCGGGTGTCGAATAAGGAAATTTCTTCAGTGCTTTTTGGTTTTCTTCCACTACCCTCAACAAAGTTTCATCTTCCGAATTATAAATCAAAGCACCGCCGGGCGTAATGGAATCCACAAATAATTCAAACTGATGGATATAATTCTCAAAAGTCGGGAATACGTTTACGTGGTCCCATGCGATCCCGCTGATGAGGGCGATATTGGGCTGGTACAATAAAATTTTCGGTCTTCTGTCAAGTGCAGATGAAAGATATTCGTCGCCTTCCATCACCATGAAATCGTTTTCTTCGGTCAGTTTTACCATCACATCAAAACCTTCCAGCTGTGCCCCGACCATATAATCCACTTCTTTTCCGTGGTAATGCAAGACGTGGAGAATCATGGAAGTAATGGAAGTTTTACCATGCGAACCGGCGATGACCACTCTTGTTTTGTCTTTGGACTGTTCGTATAAATATTCGGGATAAGAATAAATTTTCAGTCCGAGTTCCTGTGCGCGCAACATTTCGGGATTATCGGCATGGGCATGCATTCCAAGGATAACGGCATCGAGATCTTCGGTGATTTTCTCAGGGAACCATCCGGTTTCTTCGGGCAAAAGTCCGCGTTGTTTAAGTCGGGTTGCCGAAGGTTCAAAAATGGCATCGTCAGAACCGCTTACTTTATATCCTTTTTCGTGAAGCGCGATGGCCAGATTGTGCATAGCGCTACCTCCTATCGCAATGAAATGAACTTTTTGCATAATTTAATTTTTCGCCTTTAGAAATTCGGAATCTAACATCTTTTAACTGAAAAAATCCTGAGGCTCGCGGTCTTCTTTGATTTCTTCAATGGTTTTCACTTTCAGGAATTCAGGTGATTGTTCGATTGCATCCATAATTTTTTTCATGATGGCATCGTAATCTTCATTTTCGAAATCAAAGTGTAAAGGTTCTTTGAAACGCATGGTTGCCTTTACTCCTGTTTTTTTGAGTTTCAGTCCTTTTTTGTCAAAAGCCCTGCGGAATCCGTCAATCACGACGGGTACTACAATGGGTTGGGTTTTCTTTACCAAAAGTGCAGTTCCCCGTCTTCCCGGAGCAAAAGCAGTGGTTGTTCCTTGTGGGAAAGTTACCACCCAGCCGTTTTCTAGTGCTTTCTCAATATTGGTTATTTCAGAAATATCAACTTTTCGGTTTATATTTTTTCCGGCATCCCGCCAGGTTCTTTTTACCATGATAGCGCCTGTGTAAGCAAATAATTTCGTCAGAAAATTATTTTTCATGGTTTCTTCTGCCGCAATATAATAGAAATCGGTTTTGGGATTCAGAAGATAAACCGGATTTTTGATGGTATCGACAAATCCGTTTTTCACACTGCAGAAAACGTGGTACATCGCAAATACATCGGCAAAATAAGTCTGGTGATTGGAAACGAACAAAACATTGGTATTCGGCAGATCAATCAAATGTTTGGTTCCCGATACTTTGAGTTTGTTGTAACCGTTGTAGCGGTTATAGGTAAATGCGCCAAAGAGAAAAATCAATGACCTTTTGAGAAAATACAAGTGGCCGAAAGCATCTCTGTACACATTTTTCTTTACTGCTTTTTGTTTCGCCATTACTGCTTCGTAGTTATTTGAACTGCAAATTTAAAGTTTTTCCATCAATGCACCGAATTCACTTAAAATCATTGCGGTCGCACCCCAGATATAAGCATCTTCGCCGAGTTCATAACCCGGAATATCCACCAGGTATTCTGAGAATTTTCTTTCAAAAGTAATGGGTTGAGCTGCCATAAAGGCTTCCAGGTTAAGTGGAACAATTTCGGCAACTTCATTGTCATCTGGTAAAAATTCAGGAGAACCATGATGAAGCGCAATGAAAGGATAAACCAGGAAATTGCTCGGCGGAATGTACAATTCGGTTAGCTGACCGATGATTTCAATATTATCTTCTTCCACCCCTAGCTCTTCCACCGTTTCGCGCAGCGCGGTATAGGAAAGATTGATGTCTTCGGGTTCAAAAGCACCTCCGGGAAGCGAAAACTGGTTGGAATGAACGCCTTCGTAGGTATGACGAAGCGTAACCGGAAATTCTATTTCGCCTTCTTCATTTTCATACAAAAGAATCATAACGGCAGCAATCCTCGGATTTGTCTTTTTGATTTCTTCTAAATCATAATTTTCCCGATAAGGTGGTGAAAGCCGGAGTTGGGCTTCAATTCCGGGAAGTTCAGATTCGTAGTTTTCTAATTTATATTTTAATTCGTCTAAATACAATGCGTTATTTTTTGTCAAATTTAAAGTTTCTGGTTCAAAGTTTGAGGTTTCAGGTTTCAGGTTTCAAGTTTTACTGCGTACAGTCGCTTCGCTCGTGTCAGGTTTAAAGTTCAACCACTCAATCACACAACCACTCAATCACACAACCACTCAAAGCTTCTGCGTATAATAATTAAAATCTTTCATGACGGTGTCGATGAATTCCACATCGGACTGATCGGCTTTGACATCCATGACATTTTCAAGTTTATTACGAAGGCGTTTTAATGTGGTGTAATCACGGTTCTTTCGTGCGATGACAAATGTATCTTTGATGATGCGGGCATCGTTGTCGGTAAGGCGCATAACCTGACTGTAGCGCGGCACATAAGTTTCTTTGATATCTTCGAGAATCGTGATATCGATGGAATGTTTTTCCCTGAGTTTCAATACGGTGGTTCCGGCTACGATGTCACCGAGTCTTTGTGAGTTTCGGGTTCTGATAATCAGAATAAAGGCCACCAGTCCGGACATCATCAAAAGCATTCCCGCGAGAATAACTGCCGTTTCTTCTCCGAAAATCGGAATAAAGAAAAGCAACATGAAACTTCCCGTCCAGAAGTCGATGAGCCTGAAAGCCCAGCGTGTAAAATATTCGGTAAATCCGGCGCGGTATCCATTGAGTTTTACGACTTTGATTTTACAAATCAGTTTCCCTAAAGTCTGTCCGTTGAAAAGAGTTTCGGTCCAGAGCGAATAAAAAAGAGCGGGAAAAAGTAAGATCGTGAACAAGATGTCGAGAAATACATTGGAATCATTGTACAAACCGGAATCTTCAAAAACACCTGCGTCCACTCCGAAAATGCGGTAAAAAGTGGAAGACATCGCCCAGATATAAACCCAAATAAAAACTATATCCAGCAGAAAAGCGGCAAGTCTGAGTCCCACTCCGGCGTGCTGAATGTCAACATTTACGTTTAGAGGTGTTTTTATTTTAATCGCTTGCATAATTTCTGAGGGAAAGCTAAGAAAGATTTGCTCAAAGTTATTTATTAAGTTCTAACTTTATATATTTACGCATCAATTTTAATCCTATTTCCGCTTTGAGAGAAGCAGCCTTCATCAAACAAAATAAAGAAAAATGGTTGGAATTTGAAAGATCATTGTACAATTCGTCTGAAAACAAGCCGGAAAGACTGGCCGAACTTTTTATTCAGGTCAACAATGATTTAGCGTATGCACAGACTTATTACCCGAAAAGCAACGTCATCAAATACCTGAATGCCATCACGGCTACGGCTTACCATAAAATCTACGGTAAGAAAAAATCAGGAAAAGGAATTGCAGGTTTTTGGTCGTATGAAGTGCCGATGATTATGTACCAATACCGAAAATACTTTTATTTTTCATTTGCGGCTTTCTTTCTCATGGCTTTCATTGGCGTGATTTCCTCGATTTACGAACCAGAATTTGTGCGCTCTTTTCTGGGCGATGCCTATGTGGATATGACCGAAGACAACATCCAAAATGGTGATCCGCTTGCGGTTTATAACAATGAAACGAGTTTCGGCGATTTCAATAGTTTTTTCAGAATTGCACTGAATAACCTACGCGTGGGACTGATGTCTTTTCTCTACGGAATTTTCGGCGGTGTGGGTTCGCTTTATTTTATGCTGGTCAACGGCATTATGGTGGGAAGCTTCCAATATATGTTTTTTGAAAAAGGACATTTTTTCCTTTCGCTGCGCACGATTTGGATGCATGGCGCAATGGAAATTTTCGCCATGTGTATCGAAATCGGTTCCGGCATCCTGATGGGAACCAGTTACCTTTTTCCGGGTGTACTCACAAGAAAGCAGGCTTTTTTCCAAAAAGGAAAAGCTGCGCTTAAAATCGTAATCAGCACGATTCCTTTTACGATTTCTGCTGCTTTGATTGAAGGATATCTCACGCAATACGCCAACGAAATGCCGATTCCGGTTGCCGGACTGATTGTATTGGGAACTCTGGCATTCATCAGTTGGTATTATTTGGTTTATCCGCATAAAGTTTATCGGAAAAATCAAAAAGATCTTTCGTTTTTATTAAAAGAAGTGGGAAATGAGAAAGTTTAAATTTTTAATTTTCGGACTTCTCCTGCTTCCCTTTTTGAACGGACAAGAAATTGTGGAAACCATTAATCCGCCGATTGTAGCTGAAGAAGTTTATTATGAAGATCAAGGCACGGTTTATCCGACGCCTTCAAAAGAAGAAATCGGTCCTTTGCATTTTGAGAAACGGAATCTCGATCCTGAATTCAAAGAAGATTACAAAGGAAAAAAGTTTGACTACGACCGTGTGGTGAAGCAGAAAACTTATTCTCCTCCCGCTTTTTCCTTACCTACCGGACTTTTTCAGGTGTTGATGTATATAATGCTTGCGGTAATTATTCTGGTCGTTATTTATCAGATCATTAAAAATGCAGGTGGATTTTCATTTGGAGGTGAAAGAAAGAAAATCAAATTTGATACTTCGGAAGAAAAACATTCGGAAGATACAGAAGACATTGCCAACAATGATTTCAAATCCTTAATTGAACAAGCAAAATCGGATAAGGACTTTCGGAAGGCTATCCGATATTACCATCTTTGGGTTTTACAAACTTTGTCTGACAAAAAATTAATCAGATGGAACAAGGACAAAACCGATTATGATTATTACCGTGAATTAGGTGAAAATCCGGTTAAAAATGATTTTTCCGACAGTGTTTATGTTTATGATTACATCTGGTACGGGAATTTTCAAATCAATCCGAAAGAATTTGACATTGCCGAATCGATTTTCCAAAGAATGCTCAGCAAACTCAGATGAAAAAGTCTTTGATCCGATATACGTTTGTTTTGATTTCGTTTCTCTTTCTGGGATGCAGCGAAATGCCTGTGGACTGGCGCCGGACTTTTGATTCGAAAGACAGTCTACCTTTCGGAACGCTTGTACTTCGTCAGGAATTGTCAGAAATCTTTCCCGATTCACGCATTTCCAACATCAGCCAAAATACTTACGATCATTTCTTTGAAATTCAATACGATTATCTCAGCGATCATTATATGTTTATTTATGATGATGTTTTGCTGGATGAACCGACCTGGGAAATGATTTTGGCACATGTAAATCAGGGCGGTTCTGCCTTTATTTCTTTGCCCGTGAATAACTCTGTTTTTGAAAAAAATTTAGGAACTTCGGTTAAAAACCTGAATTCTGTTCCCGGTCAGGAACAAGCTGTTTTATCGGTCAAAACTCCTGAAAATGAGAAGAAATATACCTACGACAAAGGCACCGGAACTTCTTATTTTGAAGGATTTAAAGAAGAAACGACAGAGGTTCTCGGCTATTTGGAATACAATGGCGAGAAGCATCCCAACTTTTTGAAAGTATATTATGGTCATGGCTATCTGCTTCTGCATACCGAACCGATTGCTTTTACAAATTATTATATGCTGAAAAATGAAAATGCACAATATGTGACCGATGTGTTTTCGTTTCTGAATACGGAAGACATCATGTGGGACAATCACCGTATGTTCAGAAGGTATTCCGGTGAGCGCAATGATGGTGGATTATTTAACGGATTGAATTTCATCATGCATCAGGAAGGACTTCGTATTGCATTTTTACTGTTGGTCATTCTGGGCGTTTTGTATTTGTTTTTCAATTCCAAACGCAGACAGAGAGCCGTTCCGATTGTGCTTCCCTATCCGAATTATACTTTGGATTTTGCCAAAACCCTTTCGGAATTGTACCGGTACAATCGCGATCATACGGCGATGGTTCGTTATAAAATCAATTATTTCCTGGAACAGCTTCGCCTGCATTATAATATCACTTCTAAAGACACCGAAAAGGATTTTTCCGAACTTTTGAGTGCAAAATCGGGAGTGGATATTGGATTGTGCAAAAAACTGGTACTGACCATTGATATTTTCAGGAGCAGACCTTATCTTGACAAAGAAGATTTCTTTAAAATTCAATCGCTAATCGAATCATTTACATATAAATCAAAAAATTATGGAAGAACAACCACTAGAAAATAATCCTGCCTATCAGCCACCACAACCGGAAGCTATTCCAAACGAAACCCAACACAGTTCGGGACTTGAATTTACGAACCGTATTGATTTGTCCAAAATTAAAAACGGCGTGGATGAAATCAGGAACCAATTAGGGAAAGTCATCATCGGACAGGAAGAATTCATCGAACTTCTGATGGTCAGTATTTTTGCCAACGGTCATGCCCTGATTGAAGGCGTTCCGGGCGTTGCTAAAACCATTACGGCCAAACTCCTCGCACGTACGATGGATGTAGGGTTCAGCCGAATTCAGTTCACGCCCGACCTGATGCCCTCTGATATATTGGGAACTTCGGTTTTTGATATCAAGAAGAATGAATTCGAGTTCAAAAAAGGACCTGTTTTTTCCAATCTTGTTTTGATTGACGAAATCAACCGTGCACCGGCCAAAACCCAGGCTGCGCTTTTTGAAGTAATGGCCGAGCGACAAATCACCATGGACGGAACACGCTATGATATGGAGCCGCCATTTTTGGTGTTTGCTACCCAAAATCCGGTGGAGCAGGAAGGAACTTATCGTCTTCCCGAAGCGCAGCTAGATCGTTTTCTTTTTAAAATTGAAGTCGGATATCCAACGCTGGAAGAGGAAATAAGCATCATTGAAGGCAATAATACACGCAAAAACGAAGATCCGACAAACCTTATTAATCCAATTTTCAAGTCGCATGAAATCACAGAATTTCAACGAATCATTCAGGATGTTTTGGTGGAACCTAAATTAATCCGATACATCGCTTCGATTGTAAATGCCACGCGAAATAATCCGTTTTTGTTTCTGGGAGCTTCTCCGCGAGCTTCGATTTCGATTTTGAATACGGCCAAAGCAGTTGCAGCTATCAGAGGACGTGATTTTGTGATTCCGGAAGATATAAAATTCGTGGCGGTTCCGGCTTTGAAGCATAGAATTGTGGTTTCGCCCGAGAAAGAGATGGAAGGAACGACTTCGTCTCAGATTATTTTACAAATTATTGAAAGTATAGAAATCCCACGCTGATGAATTTTTTCAAGCAGATATTTTTGAACAAAACTTTCTTTTTTGCGTTCCTACTGGTGATTGCCGGATATGTATTGGGATTTTATTTTCCCGTCATGATCCAGATTTCCCATCTGCTTTTATTTGCCTTGATTCTGATTTCGCTAATGGATTTGATCTTGTTGTTTTCCCATAAAACAGGGATTTCAGGTGAGCGAACCGTTCAGGATAAACTTTCAAATTTCGATAAGAACCCGGTTCAGATTCATTTGCAGAATTATTTCCCGTTTCGGATTCATTATACCATTCTCGATGAAATTCCGGAACAGTTTCAGATTTTTGATTTTGAAATGAGCGGAATACTTTCTTCGAAAAAGGAAATTGATTTGAAGTATGATTTGATTCCGAATGAACGCGGTATTTATAAATTCGGGAAAACCAATGTTTTTGTTCGTTCGCCGCTTGGATTTCTGGAAAGAAAAATAGTTTTGCACACGGAAAATCAGATTAAAGTTTATCCGTCATTTCTGCGTCTGAATCAATACAGTCTGCAGAATTTCAAAGCCCATATCAACGAAATCGGGCAGAAGAAAATCCGAAGGATTGGTCACAGCATGGAATTCGAACAGATTAAAAATTATGTTTCGGGTGATGATTTCCGGACGATCAACTGGAAATCTACTGCCAAACATCAGAAACTGATGGTAAATCAATATGTGGACGAGAAATCCCAGCAGGTTTATTGTGCGATTGACAAGGGAAGAGTTATGAAAATGCCGTTTGACGGAAAAACGCTGTTGGATTATTCCATCAATGCGAGTTTGATTTTCAGTAATGTGGTTTTGCAAAATCATGACCGTGCGGGTGTTTTTACTTTTTCAAATCAACTGGAAAATCTGGTCAAAGCAGAGCGAAGAACGAGCCAGCTTCAGAAGATTTCGGAAACTCTGTACGGGATTCAGAGTAATTTTATGGAAACTGATTTCGGTAAATTGTATAATTACATCCGACATAAAATCACGCAACGTGGTCTGATTCTGCTTTTTACCAATTTTGAAAGTATGGATTCACTTCACCGGCAACTTCCCTATTTGCTTGCCATCAACAAAAGTCATCTGCTGGTTGTGGTTTTCTTCCGAAATACGGAATTGGAGGATTTCCTGATTTCGACGGATGAAAAAACGGATTTGTACGAGAGAACTTTGGTCGAGAAATTCATTTATGAAAAGCAGCAAATCGTACTGGAATTAAATAAACACGGCATTCAGACTGTGCTTACGCGCCCGGAAGATTTGACGGTTAATACCATAAATAAATACCTCGAGATTAAATCCCGAGGTATAATATAAAAATATTTCTTTTGAATTTATAATTCAACCAGTTCTGAAATATGTCCGGCTTTTTTGATGAGTTTATTGTCTTTGTCAAGTAAAAGCAAGGTAGGTGTGGAAGTTATACCAAAGTCCATTACAGATTTTGTATCCCATTGTAAAAGGTCGGTATAGGAAATCCACTCAAAATCTTTTGTGGCTTCATTGTATGCGTTCTGGTCATAGTCAAGCGAAATACTTACAATCTCTCCTCCGGCATCTTTAAAATTTCGGTAGTATTCTTTAACGAACGGCATTTCATCATTACATGCAGGACACCATGAAGCCCAGAAAATCAGAATTTTCTTATCGGCTTTCACATCGTAAAGTGATTTTGCTCCTTTGATAGGTTTATCAAAAAGAATATTGGGCACCACACTGCCTATGCTTGTATTGTTGTGCGCAGTCAGAGAAGTTTTGAGTTCATCTGTCATTTCACAGGTAAGAGCATTTGCTTTTGCATAGTACTTTTCAAGAAGAGTGGGAAATTGTTCTGCAGGAAGAGCCAGGAAGACAGAAGACAATACATTTTGCCCACGTGGTGTTTCCAAATCAGTTTGGACTAATAAATTATCAATTTCTTTTTCCAGAGTGTTATTGATTTGTTCCTGAGAAGTCGAGCCAAATATTGAAGCACGAAGATAATCCAGTACAAGTTTGAACATAAACCCGGAACCTTCCAGGTAATTATTATCGTTAACCAATCGATTCAAGATGGTTTGCTTATGTACATCAGCAATCTGTTTGTTATCCAGTTGGATATTCGCGATTTCATTTATCGAAACATAATACTTCAGTAAAGGTAAATCTGTATTGGTTGTCAGGCCTCCTATACGATTTTCTTCTTTGAGCATAGCTTTATAGAATTCATCGTTTTCGGAATAAAGTGTTTTGATAATCGGAAATATATTGGCTTTCATATCCAAAAGACCTTCGTATGAACTATAATTTTGAAAAGCCTGGGCAGTTTTTCCTTCTTTGTATCGGATATTTGAAAAAGCATTGTTTTCAAACAAGGCGGTAAAGCTGACATTTTCATTATCGCTCAGCATATCGATGACTGCATATCGGGAAGCATCGGTAAGTCTTAGAATTCCACTGTATTTCTGAGGAATATTGACTGTAAATTTACCGTTATTATCGGTTTTCACTTTATTGATTAATACATCAGAAGGTCCTTTGAAGATTCTCACCATGATATCTTGTCCGGCATAATTCTGAATTTCACCTGAAACTTTGAATTGTGCGTTTAGTGAGAATGAAATACAGAGGAGCATAAATGCAGCAATTTTCTTCATATTTTATTTTTTGTCAAATATAAAAAACCCTTTCTGAGAGGAAAGGGTTTTTATGATTTATTAGTTATATATAATTAAACTTTAGCTAATTTCTTTTTACTCCACAAGAAGTAAGCTCCACAAAATACAGCTACCAGAATCAATACAATAACATACTGATCAACAGGAGTATCGGGCGTTCCAGGTGTAAAGGCATCTTCACCCTGGGTTGGGGGCGGTGGCACCTGTGCAAATAAATTAATCACAGGGATAAAAAGGCAAAGGAGGGCTAATATTGTATTTTTCATCAATTTAGAGTTTAAGGTTTCGTTTGGTCGATTATTTTATCAGTTTTTGTGTATATACTTCTCCGGTGTTGGTTTCTTCAAGTCTTACGACATATACTCCTTTTGGAAGTTCAATATTGAATTCAACTGAAGCATCTACATTACTATAGGACTGAATGTTTCTTCCTGTAAGATCATAAACTTTCACAATTGCATTATCCCAGCTTTCACCAAAACGTACTTTGTGTAAATCTCTGTCTTTGTAGATTATGGTAGAATTCAATGCAAACTCATCACCTATTTCTTTTTTGTTCAACTGAGGTCCCCCATTCCAGTACAACTGGTAGAAAGGTCTTTTTGAATTAGAAGCATGAGGCGTAATCAAATATGAAAAATCAGTTGTTACAGGCAATAGAACATCATTTGCTCCGTCATAGAAAAAGAATGAATTCCCGTCTGCATAGTTAACAGCCTCTTCTTCAAGCTTATTGAAAATAGTCTGGAAGAACAAGTCTGCTTTCAGGTAATAACTGTTCAAATCTCCCGATGCTCTGTTGAAGAACAATGGAATCGGTTTATTTATATAGTCTGTGTTTACAGCGTTGATATGCATTTTGGTAACAGAATTCTTAACTGATAATCCGGTTGGATTTTCCTGATCAAGGTAGAACCCGGTTCTTGAACCAAAATCATAATAATCAGCTTCAAGATCATTGGCTACTCCATTTGGTGTAAAGCTTGTAACAGCAACATAGACTGAATTTTCAGTTGGTGAACCATCTTGATTTTCCAGACGTAGTCCTAACTGATAGAAACGTTTTCTGGCACCTGTCCATACTTCCGACAAAGATCCAACAGCATCAGTATCTGTATCGATTTCGGTTCCGTTGGCAGCCATTTTATTGAATACATATCCGCTTCCCAATTGTCCCGGGATCATGCTGAATGTTTTCAGTTTATCACTGAATTCGAAGTTGGCGACACCTGCATCATCCTTTAAAACCACTACAAAAGGCTCGAATGGTCTTGCGATAAGCGCATCTGCAGAACCAGACCAAGCACCGGAAACGGCATCAAATTTAGCAACCTGCATACTTGAAGTATTCAAACCTACGCCGGCAGTCCATGTAGCACTTGTGCTTTTCACAACACCCAGAAGGTTACTGAAATAAACTCCGTCATCATAATTAGCTCCCCCGTTTGGCAAACCTATGTAAGCCAAATCGATGTTGGAAGTATAAGGATTTCCAAACTGGAAATAATATTTACCAAAATTTAAATTGTAATCAGGATCTGTAGCCGTTCTTGCCTTATCATCTATATAAGTGTGGTAACGCTCATTATGAGAGTTCAGCTGATTTTTCCATCCGTCCCAGTTAAGCGCGGGAAAATACATAGATGGATTCATAGCGCCTGAATGAAGACCATTTGCAGGGCGACCGTAATATTGTAATTTACCAGCTCCCGTCATCAGTCCTTTGATATTGGCACTGTTGTAAGTAAGGTTCAGGATTACATAGCTGATCGGTGAAATGCTGCTTGCATTGTTCAAATGGTCAAATTCCGGTTTGCTGACATTGTCCCAAACCATCATGGACGCATAATAACGATTTCCACCATTTGAGTAATTCGTTCCGAAAAGACCCTGCATAGCTTCCTGAGCGTCTGCATAAACAAAAGGAACAGCAAACTGACCCCAGTTGTAAGTTGCCGGATCAATTTTTCCTTTTTCCATAGAAAGATAACCGCTAGCAGAAGCCTGATTGATGATTACCTGACCATAATTTGTATTATCAGTCCATGTACTAACGAAATTAGCACCGGTTGAACCCGATACAGAATTCACATAATCCCCTTCAACCTTCACATTACCGGCATTTTCAAAAACGCCGTTTACAGGTGAAGAGACGGTCAGATTGTCTCCAAAATAAAATAAGGTGTTGGGCTGAACTTTAACTTTTGCAGTCCCGGTGATGTAAGCATCTTGTCCTTGAGCAATACCAAAAAACAGAGCAATACATACCGTCCAAATTAATTTGTAATTGTTTTTCATATGTTTATTTTAGGGTTGGTTTATTCCATTTCAAAACCTGGATGGTTAGGAAATTTGCTACAAATATATAATATTTTTTTTTTGTATTCAAAATTAACCGGTTTTTCGTACGTTATTTTTTGCATCTTTTCCGTCGATTTGATTTTCAATAATTTCGCGGGTCAGAACGAAAGTTTCCGGTAATTCATCAATGGTGTACATTAAATCTGTGAATATTTCTTCTGTAACTGAACGTAACCCCCTGGCTCCCAACCCTAACTGATCAGCCTTCTCCACAATCAAATCCAGTGCTTCATCTTTCACCTCCAGCTTCACACCATCCAGAGCAAATAATTTCTCATACTGTTTGATTAATGCATTTTTAGGCTCGGTAAGGATTCTTTTCATCGCAATATCGTCCAGTGGTGTAAGGTTAGCTATAATAGGCAACCTTCCGATAAGTTCAGGGATGAGTCCGAAGGATTTTAAATCCATCGCATTAACATCTCTTAACAATTCTCCGGAATATTTATTGTTTTCTTCATTTTTGAATCCGATGATATGGGTATTCAATCGGTTGGCAATATGTCTTTCAATTCCCGAAAAGGCTCCTCCCGCTATGAAAAGAATGTCTTTTGTGTTGACTTCCACAAATTTCTGATCAGGATGTTTGCGACCACCTTTTGGCGGAACATTTACAATGGTTCCTTCCAGAATTTTGAGCATAGCTTGTTGTACTCCTTCCCCTGAAACATCACGGGTGATGGAGGGATTATCGCTTTTTCTTGCTATTTTATCAATTTCATCAATGAAGACAATCCCTTTTTCAGCCAGTGCCACATCGTAATTAGCGTCCTGCAGTAATCGCGTCAAAATGCTTTCTACATCTTCCCCCACGTAACCTGCTTCTGTCAAAACAGTAGCATCTACAATGGCAAAGGGAACATTCAGCATGCGGGCAATGGTTTTAGCCAGAAGAGTTTTTCCGCTTCCGGTCTCACCTACCAAAATGACATTCGATTTGTCAATCTCTACTTCTCCTTCATCTTTGGACGGATTCAAGATTCTTTTGTAATGATTAAATACCGCCACAGACAATATTTTTTTTGCGTGGTCTTGTCCTATAATATAATTGTCCAGGAATTTCTTGATTTCACGCGGAGACTTCAAAGGCAAGGGATTTACAAGCTGACTTTGGTTTTTAAAAGCCACTTCCTCCTGCACTATTCCGTGCGCTTGTTCTATACACTGGTCACAAATATGTCCGTCTATTCCAGCTACAAGCAAACTAACCTCGCTTTTACCTCTTCCGCAAAATGAACATTTGTTTTCTTCCAATTTTCAAAAATTTAGGGTGTAAAGTTACGCATTTTGCGCAGTTTTCAGCTTGATTTTGATAGAGAAAACCAATTCGCCCATATTTTAGCAGGAATTATTCTCATCCATTCTTTATCATTTAAAAGAAATCCATAATGAAGCATCACGATGATTTCAAATTTCCACAAACCGAATTCATACATCATCGTAAAATGAATAATCAAAGAAAGCAGAATTGCAAAATATCTTGTTTTTTTCCAGATTACAAACGGAACGAAACTCAGCTGCTGGAGAATTATAAAATAATTAATTGATTTTGAGAGATATTCATTGGATATCAACGGATACCAGATACTGCTTTCAAATGATGGATATTGCGAAAAACTGTAAAAAACAGCAATCCCCTGTTGCCAGTCTTTATCGGTCATTTTGAAATAGGCATTATTAAGGTAAACCAGAAAAATATGGAGTACAATTGAACAGACGGCAAGTTTGGAAACATAATGATACTTTCCTTTTGTCTTCTGCAACGACAAATACCTGAAACTATCGGCAAAAGCAAAATAAAGCAAACTGAATTTCAGGATAATATCACCCCAGGTAAGCAAAGGCTGCGTCAGTTCCATCATGAAAAAATGAAAACAAAAAACCAGAAAGGCCGTGAAATTCCTGCCAAAACCCAAAATAAAGGCGATAAGAATCAAGCCATAAACAGAAAAGAAAACCGATGAGTTTGCAGCAAGAAATTTTATCAGTCCGGATTCGGATAAAAGCGAATTAAGCCCCGAATTAAATAGAATACCTGCCGATGGAACCGTTGAAATTAAATCCACCAGCAAAACCAATCCGATGAGAATTCTGAAAACGGACGGATAAATAGTTCTGTCAGTTGAGCAGAATTCTTTCACTGATTTAATTTTTGAGAGGTTGTGAAAAATATTTTATTTCCGATTCTATAAGTGAAATCTCCCTTGTATAAAGAATCGAATGGCAAAATCATAGGCTTTCGGGAAGCCGAAATCCAAACGCTGTCTGCGAAAATCTCCGGATTTTCGGCCAGATAAAGTTTCGGAAAATTTTTGAGGTTGTCAATGATTCCCATAAGTTCCTTTGATGAAACTGTCAATGAATCAAAATCATTTTTTTTATTCCGATAAACTTCATCATACAAGGATTTCTGGTAACGGAAATCCAGGATTTTGAGGGATCCGGAATATAGCTTTTCCTTTACGTAAGCAGATTTATTCTGATAAAATGGTTTATCGTATTCTTTATGAATGTATTCAGAAAATTTGATTTCCCTGATGAGTTCACCATCCCGAAAAAATTCATAAGAAACATCATAATTCGTATCAGTCACAGGTGCAAACATCCGGTAACCTGTGGGAATTGTATCTCTGAAACTGCTCTTTAAGTTATCTCCTGCAAAAAAGGTTACTCCATACACGCCTGCCCAATAAAGCAGAAAAAGTGTAAAAAGTAACCTTTTCGGGTTCATTATAAAATGATATTAAGTTCGCGGAGCCAATACTTCGTCTACCATTCCGTATTCTTTGGCTTCGGAAGAAGTCATCCAATAGTCGCGTTCTCCGTCTTTCTGAATTCTATCAAAGGACTGTCCGGAGTGATGTGCAATGATGTTGTACAATTCTTCTTTCAACATCAAAATCTGTTTCAGGGTAATTTCCATATCGGTTGCCTGCCCCTGTGCACCACCCAAGGGTTGATGAATCATCACACGTGAGTGTTTCAAAGCCGAACGTTTTCCGGCAGCGCCTGCACAAAGTAAAACCGCTCCCATAGAAGCTGCCATACCTGTACAGATTGTTGCTACATCTGGTTTTACAATCTGCATGGTGTCATAAATCCCCAATCCGGCATGAACACCACCTCCCGGAGAGTTGATGTAAATCTGAATATCTTTTGAAGCATCCACACTTTCAAGGAACAAAAGCTGCGCCTGAATGATATTGGCGATTTCATCGTTGATAGGCGTTCCCAAAAAAATGATTCGGTCCATCATCAACCTAGAAAAAACGTCCATTTGTGCAACGTTCAGTTTTCTTTCCTCTACGATATAAGGTGTCATGCTTTCCACATAACTATCCACGTGAAGACTATTGATTCCTTGATGTCCTATTGCGTATTTTTTAAATTCTTTTCCGTAATCCATATTTATTTTTTATAATTAAAGTCAATCATTCAAAAATAATACAAATCTTATTTTACTGACGAAATGTCAACTTTAATTTATTAATGTTCGTGATCATGGTCATGGTCGTGCGCATGATCGTGATTGTGATGTTGAGCATTTTTCTCTTCCATCAGTTTCACAAACTCATCAAATGTAAGCTTTTTCTCCTTCAGTTTCACATTGTCTTTGAATGCCTGCATCATTTTATCAGCAAATACCTGGTCTGCCATTCGCTGGAATTCCTGCTGGTTCTGAATAGATCCCTGAACGATTCTTTCCAAATCTTCTTCCGGCATATTGGCTTGTCCGTACATGGCCAATTGTTCTTTAATAATATTGCGCATTGCATTTTCCACGTCGGCATATTCGACTTTCAAATCGTATTTTTCAGCGATTTTGGATTCGATTAACTGATAACGCAATCCGTTTTCTTCTTTTTTCAACTGCTTGGCAGCTTCTTCTTCTGTTTCGATGTTTTCATTTGAGAAAACCAACCAGCGTGACAAAAATTCAGTCGGAAGATCAAATTTCGTTTCTTTGATTAATTCTTCCACCACTTCATTCATCATTTGTTTGTCCGTTTCACGTACGTACATTTTCTCGGCTTCTTCCTTGATTTTTTGACGGAATTCTTTTTCGTCTTTCACAGCTCCTTCCCCATAAACTTTGTCAAACAAACTTTGATCAACCGGCGAAGCTTCCATTGCGGTAATTTCAAGGATTTCAAATTGAAGTTCGCCTGTAAATTCTTTTGCTTTTTCAGGTGTCCAGCTAAGGATTTGCTCAAGGTTTAATGCGTCTTCGCTGATTTCTTTTGATTTCAAAACCACCAGATCACCGATTTTCTTTCCGATGAGTTTTTTTGGTTTTGCCAATTCATCCACAAAAAGATAGATTTCTTTTTCGCTTCCTTCCACTACATTTTTATCGGCATCCAATTCCTTCATCAGAACTTTCACGTTGGCCCCGTCTTCCACTTTTTCAAGTGTTTTCATGGTTCCGAAACGTTTGGAAAAATTATCAACGTATTTCTGAACTTCTTCTTCGTTTACTTCGATTTTATAAGTATCGGCTTTGATTTTGGTCAGATCCACATCAAATTCCGGAGCAAGCCCCAGTTCGAATTCAAAATTCAAAGTATCAGCGTCCCAATCCAGTGATTCATTCACTTTCGGAAGTGGATTTCCCAAGATGGAAATTTTTTCTTTCTGGATGAAATCATTAAGTCCCGTTTGTAAAAGTTGATTGACTTCATCAAAAATGATGCTTTTTTCAAATTGCTTTTTCACAAAGCTCATCGGCACCTGACCTTTTCTGAAACCTTTGATTGTAGCGTTTTTGCGGTAATTGTTCAGCGCTTTTTCTACTTTTTCTTTATAATCATCCTTTACAATTGTAACGGAAAGTACAGAATTTAAGTTGTCTATACTGTTTTGGGTAATGTTCATTTCTCTAAAAAATTTGGTTTGCAAAGGTAGGTATTTTAATAGAATTTATGAGTTTAGATTTAAGAATTTCAATTTGAGTTGGAATTGGTTGTATTATATTACGTAATTCCGGCAAATTAATTGACTGAAAACATGAATCAGGAATAAGACTGTGTTTGTATCTTTGTGCAAAATCAAAAAAGATGAGTTTAGAGAATAAAATCATGGATCAGATGAAAGAGGCGATGAAAAGCAAAAACCAGATTGCACTGGAAGCTTTGCGCGCTATCAAATCGGAAATCCTTTTGCTTAAAACTTCGGGAACAAATCAGGAAGTCTCCGATTCACAGGAAATTGCCTTGCTTCAAAAATTAATTAAACAAAGAAAAGAAGCAGCCGAACAATTCTCTGCCAACGGCAGAACGGAGCTGGCCGAAAAAGAAATCGCCCAAGCCAATGTCATTCAAGACTTTTTGCCTGCACAACTTTCAGAAGAGGAATTGGAAGCCAAACTAAAAGAAATCATCTCTAAATCAGGCGCTTCCAGCCCAGCAGATATGGGAAAAGTGATGGGAATGGCTTCTTCAGAACTGGCCGGAAAAGCAGAAGGAAAAATGATTGCTGAAACTGTGAAAAGACTATTAAACAGTTAATGAAAACATAATCAATCACAATAAATAGTTAATACTAGGTTAACCCCAACGCTCTGTTTGCAAATTAATTTTGCATACAAATTTGCTATATGAGGATTTTTAACACAGTATTATTTCTATTTGCTTTTGCTTCACTCAGTTTTGCCCAATCAAACGGAGTCATTTCCGGAAAAATAACGGAAAAAGAAGGGAATCTTTCTTTACCCGGTGCGGTAATTACATTGAGCGAAGGTAATCGCTACACGATTTCGAACCAAGATGGTTCGTACGAATTCTTAAATGTCCCATCAGGAAATTACGAAATCGAAGTTGATTATTTAGGGTATGAAATAACTTCCCAAACCATCACGGTAGTTGGGGGTGAAAATACGGTAGCGAACTTCGAACTAACGACCGAAACTGCAGTTTTATCGGAAGTCTTAATCCTAGGAGACCGACTAAAAGGTCAGGCAAAGGCACTCAACCAGCAAAAAAATAACCAAAACATTACCAACGTCATTTCTTCTGACCAAGTAGGGCGTTTTCCCGATGCAAACATCGGAGATGCTTTAAAACGTGTACCGGGAATTACGATGCAAAATGACCAAGGAGAAGCCCGAAATATCATCATCAGAGGCTTAGCTCCTAACTTAAATTCTGTTACGATAAACGGCGATAGAATCCCGTCTGCAGAAGGTGACAACCGAAACGTTCAGATGGATTTGATTCCGTCCGATATGATTTCGACCATCGAAGTAAACAAAACCCTTACTTCTGATATGGATGCCGATGCAATCGGTGGTTCAGTCAATCTCATTACCCGTGCTTCTCCAAACGGAGAAAGAATTTCCGCAACATTGGCCGGTGGTTATAATCCTATTCGTGAAAACGGAAACTATACAGCCGGACTGGTTTATGCTAACCGTTTTTTTGATGATAAATTCGGTTTCGTCTTAAGTGGTTCTTATAACAACAACAATTTCGGATCTGACAACGTTGAAGCTGTTTGGGTTCAGTATGAAGATGAGGACAACGAAGGGAAAAACCTGGATTATATAGAAGAAATGGACATCAGAAAATATGATGTTCAGCGGATCAGAAGAAGTGTAGCTCTGGCCTTGGACTATGAATTTAACTCCAACCATAAAATCTATTTCAACGGAATTTACAACTTCCGTGATGACCGTGAAAACCGCTTCCGGACTCGTTATAGAAACATCGAACCGATCTGGGACGGAGCAACCTTGGTTGGCTACGAAGGCGATGTACGCCGCCAGACTAAAGGTGGAATAGACAATAATAAAAACAAAAACACCCGTTTGGAAAGACAAATCGTTCAGAACTACGCTCTGGGTGGCGAGCATTTATTGGGCTCAAAAATCGATATGGATTGGTCGGCAAATTATGCAGTTGCCAGTGAAGACCGGCCAAACGAACGTTACATAGAATTTGAAAGCGAAGGATATGAATTTGAATCTGATTTGTCCAATTCAAGAAAGCCCTACTTACGGCCAATCGGAGAAGATATGAGTCATTATGAATTAAAAGAAATCTCTGAAAATCATGACTGGACTGAGGAAAAAGAATTTGGAGCAAAATTAAATTTCCGTGTTCCGCTTTCCATCATTTCAGACCAGAAAGGACGTTTGAGGTTTGGTGGTAGAGTTAGAATAAAAGAAAAAGAAAGAAATAATATTTGGACAGAATATTCGCCGGTTGATGATTTTGGAAGATTAAATGAGATTCCAAATGTTTTCTGGGATGGAAATAATTTTCAAGCCGGATCACAATACATTCCCGGCTATTTTGCAACGCCCGGATATTTAGGAAATTTGGATTTAACCAATCCTAATTTATTTGAAGGCGAACTGGTTCCTGCCGAATATTTGTCACAAAATTACAAAGCAAAAGAAAATATTTATGCCGGATATTTTCGTTGGGATCAGGACTTCAACACAAAATTGTCCATGATTTTAGGTTTGCGTGTAGAAAATACACAGATTGACTATACCGGAAATTATGTGCAAGATGAAGAGGACTTAATCGGTGAGGTAAATACTTCGCATGATTACACAAATATATTACCGAGCATCGCTTTTAAATACGACATCAAGAAAGATTTCATCATCCGTGCTGCTTTCACAACTTCGCTGGCAAGGCCGAACTATTACGCACTTGCTCCTTACGTTAGTTCATTTACAGAAGACATGGAACTGGCTGCCGGTAACCCAAATCTGGACGCAACCTACGCTTACAACTTCGATTTGATGGTGGAGAAATATTTCAAATCTGTAGGGATTCTATCGGGAGGTGTTTTCTATAAAAATTTGAACGATTTCATTTACACCTATAGTAACAACCGATATACAAGAGAGAATTTCGCCAATGATTTTCCCAATCAATTAAATCCAATTGATGCCGGTGACCAATGGAGTTTCGTTCAGCAAAGAAACGGTGACAACGTGGATGTATACGGATTCGAGGTGTCTTTACAAAGACAATTTGATTTCATTCCGGGAAAATTCTGGAAAGGTTTAGGGATTTATTTGAACTATACTTATACCCAATCAGATGCAAAGGGAATTACGAATGAAAGTGGCGAAGAAAGAACAGATGTAGAACTTCCGGGGACAGCTCCTCATATGTTCAACAGTTCTCTTTCTTGGGAAAACAATCGTTTTTCTGCCCGTGTTTCACTGAATTATTCATCCGATTATTTAGACGAATTAGGTGGAAGTGAATTTGAAGACAGATATTACGACGAACAATTATTTTTAGATGCCAATGCTTCGTATAAAATCACCAATAATTTCCGTGTATTTGCCGAAGCTAATAATTTAACCAACCAACCGCTTCGTTATTACCAAGGAATTGCAGATAGAACGATGCAGATGGAATATTACAGACCGAGATTTAATTTAGGTGTAAAATTTGACTTCTAAACATTATCAACATAACATTATCAACTCAAGCCGACAGATTTCTCTGCCGGCTTAAGTCATTAAAATTTCATTATGAAGAAAATACTCTTTAGCTTTATATTATTTACCACCTCTTTCCTATTTGCCCAAACTCCGTATGAATATGAAAAAAGCACAGGATATAGTGGAAGCGACATTCCCGGACTGAAATATGAAGAAGATAGTTTCAGTTTTCTGGTACTTGGAGATTTTGGACGTGTAGGCGATTATTACCAAAAAAACGTTGCGCGAGAAATGGGGAATGCAATGATCGTTTTGGATGCGGAATTCATCGTTTCAGTCGGGGATAATTTTTATCCGAACGGCGTAGCCAGCACACAGGATTATCATTGGAAATCTTCATTTGAAGAAATTTATACAAATCCTGCTTTGTATGCCGATTGGTATGTGGCTTTAGGAAATCATGATTACAGAGGAAATGTACAGGCTCAAATCGACTATTCAAACATCAGCCGTCGCTGGAATATGCCTGATCGCTATTACAGCAAAACATTTGAATTGGAAGATGGTGAAAAACTTTTATTGGTCGTAATGGACACCAATCCATTTATCGAAGGCTATCAGGAAGATCCGGAAAAATACGGTGACCTGCATAAACAAAACACAACGGATCAAATGAAATGGCTGACCGAAACTTTGGACACAAAAGATTCTTCTGTCAAATGGAAAATGGTCGTAGGGCATCATCCCTTGTATAGTGGAGGGAAAAGAAAAACCGATGAAGACACTTTAGTTTTTGAGAAAAAATTTGCAGATTTATTTGACCAATTAAAAGTCGATGCATACATCTGCGGTCACGAACATGATTTACAGATTATCCGACCAGAAGGCAGATATACAACCCAATTCCTTTCTGGTGCTGCAAGTGAAGTTCGTGCTTCCGGAAAAAGAGAAGGTACTGTCTTTTTTGCTGCTGAGCCGGGATTTATGAGTTTCTCCATCAAGGGAAATAAACTTTTAGTCCAAACCGTTAAAGCAGCAAATGACAAAGCCGAAATCCTTCACTCATTTGAAATAAAAAAATAATTGACCATGAAAAAAATAGCGTACCTGTTTAGTTTTTCCATTTTACTATTTTCCTGTGAAGATAAACTTGTTCCCGTTCTTCCAAATGCAGTAGAACCCGATGTAGTTACAGAACCAACACCACATGACACAGATGATCCTGCGATTTGGATACATCCCCAAGACGCTTCCAAAAGTTTGATTATCGGAACCGATAAAGAAGTTGGCGGTGGACTATATGCTTACGATCTGAATGGGAAAATCGTAAATAGTTTTCCTGATATGGCCCGTCCAAATAATGTGGACATTGCCTACGGATTAATCTTAAATGGAAAGAAAACCGACATCGCCGTTACAACCGAACGAAAAACACATAAAATCAGAATCTTCAGTTTACCCGATTTAAAACCAATTGATAACGGAGGAATTGAAGTTTTTGTCGGTGAAACCGGAGAAGATGAACGAGATGGAATGGGTTTAGCCCTCTACACCAAGAAAATCGATTCTTTATCAACTGAAATTCACGCCATCGTCGGTAGAAAAACTGGTCCTTCCGGAAGTTATTTATGGCAATATAAATTATCAGACGACGGAACAGGAAACCTAAATGGTGAGGTCATCCGAAAATTTGGATCCTATAGCGGTAAAAAAGAAATCGAAGCCATCGCTGTGGATAATGAATTAGGTTATGTTTATTATTCAGACGAAACAGCTGGCGTAAAGAAATACTACGCAGACCCGGAAAAAGGAAATAAGGAACTGGCCTTTTTTGGACAAAAAGATGCGAAACGTGATCATGAAGGAATTGCTATTTATAAAAAAGATGCTGCTACCGGATATATTTTGGTGTCGAACCAACAAAGAAATACTTTTTTGGTTTATCCCAGAGAAGGTGCAAATGGCAATCCAAATGAACATACTTTACTCGCCGAAATACCCGTTTCCACAATTGAGTGTGACGGAGCCGATGCTTCGAGCGTCAATTTCGGACCTAAATTCCCAAACGGAATCCTTGTAGCCATGAGCAATGGAATGGTTTTCCACATTTATGATTGGAATAAAATTCAGGAACTAATTGATGTTAATTATAAACCTTGAAAGGAATCAATTGTTAAAAAAATTAACAATTCTTAATTTTTTAACAGAAGTTTAACCCCATGAGGAAGTTCTTTATTTATAAGGGTTTGAGAGAAGTTTCAAGAGAATTTCAGTTGATACCCAGACCGCTGATTTTTCAGATTAGCGTGCCGTTGTACTTTTGCCGGAGCAAATCTGAAAATAAATAAAAATGAAATCAGTATTTACATTCGTATTACTAGTCGGATTTATTACATTCGGTGGAGCAGGGCTTTACAATGGAGCAACCTGGTTATCTGGAAGTGGAAAGGCTTCCTGGTACGGAGATAAATTCCATGGTAAATTGACTGCAAGCGGTGAAAAGTACGATATGCACGAATTCACAGCCGCGCACAAAACACTTCCTTTTGGAACTAAAGTAAAAATTACGAATCACAGAACCGGAAAATCTGTTGTGGTTGAAGTTAATGACAGAGGACCCTTTGTAAAATCACGTCAATTTGACCTAAGCAAAGCTGCGTTTGAAGAAATTGGAGACATAAACCGAGGTATTATGTCCATTGATTACGAAGTGGTTAATTAATATCTTAATATAAGATATATCAAGAAAGCTCCCGACTCAGGGAGCTTTTTTTGTACCTTTCATTTTGAAATCTTTTCCCTATGCCGGCGGACTATATTTTTTACACTCTTTCAGCTATTTTTATAATTCTGACGCTTCTGCCCTTTATCAAATCACCACATTGGACGATTCGGGTATGGGATTTTCCGCGGTTTCAGATTTTCTGTATCGTTTTAATGATTCTTATGTTTGCCGGATTTTTTGTGAAATTCGATTTCTGGCTCAAATGGGTAGCCCTGGCTTTGCTCTTCGCAACTCTTGTCTTTTTGTTTTGGTTTATTTATCCTTATTCGTTTTTTTCCAAAAAAATGTTGATTGATGAAACCGAAAACAATCCGGAACACCAAATCAAACTTCTGACGGTCAATGTGTATCAGGAAAATAAAAATTATAAAAAAGCAATCGAACGTATTTCTGAAGTTTCTCCCGACATTGTTTTTCTACTAGAAACCAATACCGAATGGAAAAAAGCCATGCAAGTTTTGAAAGAGGAATTTCCTTATTTCATTGAAGTTCCGAAGGAAAACACATACGGACTTCTTTTTTATTCGAAATTACCTATTCAAAATCAGGAAATTAATTACCTGATCGATGAAGAAATCCCTTCGATCGTTGCCGATTTAAAACTAAATGAAAAAACGGTCAGACTTTTTGGCATCCATCCGACGCCTCCTGTTCCGCAGGAAAATTCCGAAAGCACAGAACGTGACGCGGAAATTCTGATCGTAGGTAAAAAAGCCAAAGCCTTTAACGGACCGTCGATCGTTTTCGGAGATTTGAATGATGTTGCATGGAGCCATACCACCCGATTGTTTTTACGCATCAGCGAAATGCTCGATCCGCGCATCGGGCGTGGTATGTACAGCACTTTTCATGCGAAATATCCGCTTATGCGCTGGCCACTTGACCACTTTTTTGTGAGCAGTCACTTCCGTTTAATGGATTTAAAAGTCGAAAAAGGAATCGGCTCCGATCATTTCCCGATTAGCATTCATTTGTCTTTCAAATTTGAACTGAAAGAAAAGGAACTCGATGCGACAAAATCTGACCGTGAAGAAGCCAATGAAATAATTGAGGAAGCCCGATAATCAACTGAATTCAAAAAAGGAAAAATTCACATTTCCGTACTTCCGGGTTTGAATCAGGTTGGGATGGTCTTCAAACTTTATATTGGACGAATGTTCCAGAACCAGTTCTCCTTCTGGCTTCAGCCAGTCGTTGTCTCGAACAAACTCAATGATTTTATCATATTCTTCTTGTTCGAAGTGAAAAGGCGGATCGGCAAAAATCACATCAAAACTCCCTTGTGTATTTCGTTTCAGAAATTGGAACACATCATTTCGCAGAACTGAAACGACCTCTTCCAAATTCATAGATTTCACGGTTTCCGAAAGAAATTTGACACAGCCTGCGTCCTGATCCACCGAAAGAACCCGCTGGCTTCCACGCGAAGCAAATTCAAGTGAAATACTTCCGATTCCCGAAAATAAATCCAGCACAGAGATTTCGTCCAGATCATAATGATTATTGAGCACATTGAATAGCGCTTCTTTTGCGAAATCGGTTGTGGGACGAACCGGAAGATTGGCCGGAGCATTTATTTTTTTGCCTCTGAAAGAGCCTGAGATGATGCGCATTTTGATAAATTATGAAGTGTAAAGTTACCCAAAAACTCTTCGTCTTTAATGGCAGCGCTCATAAAACGCACATATTTTTTCAGAATCTGGAAGACTTTTGTGTTGGGAAGAAGTTCACCATAGCATTTAAGTTCCACTTTGTTGGTGTCCAAACCGAGTTGTTCCATCGCAAAAAGGGTAAAAAACAAAATATCTTCGCCGGTGGGCGTTTCAAATAGATTGTAAAAACGAATGCCTTGATTGGCTGTCACCAGAATTTCAAGCTGATGGTGAATCAGGTTTAAATAGACTGTTGGCCCCTCTGTCTTATCGACCGAATCCATCAAAACTTGTCCGGAATGCGTAAAAACAGGATTCCCATAAAGTTCTTTTAGCTTCTGAATCAATGCCGAGGAAGTTCCGTAAACAAAGCAGGAATCCTTTGCGGTAAAGCTTTTCAAAATCTGGTTGTCTTCAAATTCAGCTTCGGAAAAATTCAATAAAACTTCCGGATTTTCAGTTGAAAATTCTTGGGGAACCAAATTGAAAAACGATGAAACAAAAGCCACATAAACTTCATCGAAACTGCGTCTGAGACGAAGATTAATTTCCAGTTCTTTGATGATTTCGGTTTCCCAGCGATTGAGATGCGTAACTTTTATATGCGAAACTTTGGAAGCTTTTTCTGTTTGATCTTTCACAAGAAAAGAAAATCCTTCCCGATAAAAAATGAGATTTAATGACCTGATATGTTCACTTGATGCTGAAATGGCTTAAATTTTTGAGCGGTAAAGATAATTCATTCTCCGCGAATTTCATATTTTCAGAATTTTCATTGTAAATCAAATCAATTTGGCTTGTAAAATCAATTACAAATCACTGTTTATCTGATTGTTGTAATTATTCAAAATTCTTACAAGTCCAAAACAAAAGATTCTCTAATTGATTTAAGAATTTCGGAAAAACCTTTAAAATCATTCATTATGAGAAATTTAAAAATCATTTCGCTGAGTCTTTTATTTCTGTTCCTTCATTCCTGTAGTGAATATTCAGAATCTGCGGAAATGATGGAAGCAGCGGCAGAAGAATCCGCAGTTCCGGTCAGCTCCACTGCAGCAACATATCAGGACGAAGAGCGTCAGTTTGTGAGAACCGCCGATTTATCGATGGAAGTAAAAAATGTTTACAATTCCACCATGCGAATTGAATCAAAACTCGCGCAACTTGGCGGATTTGTTACCAACAGCCAGTTGGAAAGCCGTGTTCTCAGCAAGGAAAGTTTTGCAGTAAGTCAGGATAGCGCCATAGAAGTCAAGAAATACCGCGTCAGTAACCAGATGAGTTTGAGAATTCCCCAAAAAGAATTGGGTAATTTTCTGAATTCGCTTGGCGAAGAAATTGAATTTCTGCATTACCGAAATATTTCGGCCGATGATGTCAGCCTGAATTTTGCACTTGCCGACTTGGAAAACAATCGCTTGAATTCCACCCATGACAAACTTGAAAATGTTCAAAATAAAAATGGGAAAATTTCAGATAACCAGAATGTCGTAAATAATATGGACAGAAATCAGTCCGAAATCAACCATCAAAAAGTCGCCACCATGAAACTCAAAGATGATGTGGCTTACAGCAGTTTGACGCTTGCCATTTCAGAGAAAGAAAAAATTGCAGAAACCATCGTAATTAATCCGAAAACCTATGACGATAAATTCCGTCCGGGGTTTTGGTACCGTGCCGGAATTTCGGTTCAGGACGGATTTTATTTCTTCCAATCAGTTCTGGTGGCTGCACTTTACATTTGGCCGCTCTGGCTGATCGGAATTCTGCTTTTCTTCTTCATCAAATTTCAATTTAAAAAAACCGTTTAAAGTTAATTCTAAAACAATTAAAATCCCCGACTGAAATCATCATTCGGGGTATTTTATTTGGGTGGGTTTCAATTTTAATTTTGTAATTTTGAACTTACGCTAAACCGTATTATTTGAGAACAATTGCAGTTATACCGGCCCGTTTTGCGGCCACACGTTTTCCGGGAAAACTGATGGCTCGTCTGGGAGACAAATCAGTCATTCAGACGACTTATGAAAATACATTAAAAACCGGACTTTTTGAGGATGTATTTGTAGTAACCGATTCTGAAGTTATTTTTGAAGAAATCACCCAAAACGGCGGCAAAGCCATAATGAGTAAAACTGAACACCAAACCGGAAGCGACCGCATCGCTGAAGCTATTGAAGATTTGGACTGCGACATCGTGGTAAATGTTCAGGGCGACGAACCTTTTGTCAAAAAAGAAGCCTTGCAAAAGCTGGTGGATGCGTACAAAAATGATTTGAACGAAGAAATTTCGCTGGCGACACTAGCACAAGAAATCACCGACGAAGAAGACATTCAGAATCCAAACAGCGTGAAAGTCAATTGGGACATTCATCATTTTGCGCTTTATTTTTCGCGAAGCCCTATTCCCTATCCGAGAGAAACCAATTTCAGAGCAAAATATTATCAGCACATAGGAATTTACGCATTCAGAAAATCTGCCTTGCTGAATTTCACAAAATTGCCTATGTTGCAGAATGAAAGGGCAGAAAAACTGGAACAATTGCGTTACCTGGAATATGGTATGAAAATTAAAGTTCTGGAAACGGGTTTTATGGGAATCGGAATCGATACGCCGGAAGACCTTGAAAAAGCAAATGCTTATTTAAAAATATTACAAACAACTGAGTGATGAGTTTCAAAAATTTCCCCATGGTTCCGCGCGTCGTTTATGGACGCGGGAGTTCGCAGCAGGTAGAAGAAATTGTGGAACCACTCCGCAAAAACGGATATCCGATTATTTATTTTGCCGACCATTGCTTCAAAGGAAAAAAACTTGTTGAAAATATTCCGGTCAAAAGAAACGACAAAATTCTTTTCATTGACACCACCGAAGAGCCTAAAACTTCTGACGTAGACCAAATCAGAAATGAGCTTAAAGAAGAATTCGGAAAAGTTTCCGGTATCATCGGATATGGCGGCGGAAGCGTGATGGATATGACCAAAGCGGTTTCACTGATGATGAACAATGAGGGTTCATCTGCCGATTATCAGGGTTGGGATCTCATCAAAAATGAAGGCGTTTACCATGCCGGAGTGCCCACTCTGAGTGGAACCGGAGCTGAAGTTTCCAGAACCTGCGTACTGACCGGGCCAGAAAGAAAACTCGGATTAAATTCTGATTTCACACCCTTTAATCAGGTAATTCTCGATCCGGCTTTGACGCATGATGCACCCAAAGATCAGGCGTTTTTTACCGGAATGGATTGTTATATTCATTGCATCGAATCTCTGAACGGAACTTTTCTGAACGCGTTCAGCAAGAGTTATGGCGAAAAAGCATTGGAACTCTGCAAGAAAATTTACCTGGAAAAACCGCAATGGGATGATGAGTCAAATGAAGACCTGATGATGGCTTCCTGGCATGGTGGGATGAGCATTGCTTATTCGCAAGTCGGAGTGGCGCACGCATTGAGTTATGGACTTTCCTATGTTTTGGGGATCAAACACGGCGTCGGGAATTGTATTGCATTTGATAAAATCGAGGCATACTATCCGGAAGGCGTGCGTGATTTCAAAAAAATGGTAGAGAAATTCCAAGTGGAAATTCCGAAAAATGTTTGTTCGGATTTGAGCGATGATGAAATGAACAAAATGGTTCAGGTTGCACTGAGTCTTTCACCACTATGGGAAAATGCATTAGGAAAAAATTGGAAAGAAAAAATGAATGAGAAAACTGTTAGAGAATTGTATGAAAAAATGTAATGGGATTAAAAAAATCCTTTACTCTGGCTTAAACTTGCAAAAAATAAAAAAGATTCCGGGTCGTTCCGGAACCTTTTTTTTTACAAATTAATCTTTAGGTTTATTCTTGCCCTCCATCTCTTTCATTCTCATATCAAGATACCGGAATAATTTTTTGTAAATTTTTATAACAAAATAGCCAAGTAAAATATAGAATAACAGAACAACAATCTGCCAAACAATTAAAAGGAAGTCAAATGAATCCATACTTTTTTCGACTACTACGGTTGCTTCTTCCATGTTGAATTATTTTATTAATCAATAACTTGAAAATTATTAATCCCTAACTGAAGTGATTTACAATTATTGAATCTTCCATAGTTAATTATGCATATTTTATTTATTATCAGAATCTTTTTCTTCTTGAATCAAAGTTAATTCTACACCTGAAAAGTGAATCATAGGATTATCTTCATACTTCAATGTTATTTCTGGTGGTTCTTCAAAAAAGTCTATTGTATACATTGCATTCACAAATTTTATATCCAAAGGATTATCTTGTGCAATAATTTTTTTTGTTAAACTCATTATGATGATGCCCTTCTTTTGGTTACAATCCCATTTCCAATTTGCTGAATTGACTTTAAAATAGCTTTCGTCTTTATTAACTTTTTTATCACCTACTAATTCAAGCATCAAAGAGTCTGTCTTCACTGTGTGCTTTACAGGCGCAAACCATTGAAGTTTACCATTTCCCATCGCTGTTGAAATAAATTGTAAGGAATCACAATCTTTAACTTGTTGTGAAAATGACTTACAAAGCCCACAGCATAGCAAAATCAAACAGAATATTGATTGCGATAAATTCATTTTAGACCTATTTAGTATTAATTAATTTATATTTCATGAAACGATTTAATAAAAAACCATAAAAAATCGAAATAATTAGTCCAATTGTAATGAAGTTCACTAAATTATCATTGTTACTTATTTTTGGAATAAAGTAAATTATCTGACTTAATACAATTATAAACGTATAGATATAAGTATTTAGAAATTTAAATTTTTTATACAATAAAAAAAATGCAAAACTTCCAAAGAAAGAAATTGGAATAATCATCGAAATCATATACAAATAAAAATATCCGGAAAATAAAAAATTATACTTTGTTGGATTATTTAAAATAGAATAGGCAAACAAATGACTTACCATAGCTATTACTGAATAAATAAATACGAATACTATTGTTAAAATCCTCATTAAGAATTATTCACATGGATTATCAAAACCTGGTAATGAATATATTGGTGCATTATGGAAAAGTACATCCTTCAATTGATTCCAGTCAGGTATTGATCTAAAATCATTATTTTCAACTGCATTACCACCAAAATCATTAACAAAATTAACCATATTATCTTGAAATTTATTCCATAAAACATCTGCCTCTTCAAATTGTTGTTGTAATCCATCAACATTACCAATCCATTCTTGAATATTATTTTGCACTCTATCTACCCCTCTAGTATAGTACACATAATTTCCATTAACATCCTCATAGTATCCAAACTCTCTTACACCACTAACAGGATGATCAAAATCTTGAGGTGTTCTCATAGTGGCAAACTTCCATCTTTCGGGATGCTGTTCCACACAAATTACACTTCCATCTTGTGTAATCCATTCGTTAACATCAATATCAAACCTCATTATGCTAGTTAAATATTCATTTGAATTCCATTTAGTCAATTCTGTCGAATTATATGCACTAAAAGATGTAGGTGTTCCAGATAAGAATGAATTTAATGATTTTCTCATTAATTCAAAAAAACTTTGAGGTGTAAATGCTTGACCAGTATTAGGGTTTATAGGAAAATTTGAAATCGTAATAGGATAATAGTCCATATTAACTTTTGCCCCGTCTGCAAACTCAATTAATTGTAGATCAAATCCATTGAATCCTATTTGATTATTAATGTAATCGAGTCTTTGCAGAACTTCATATGGGAAATCATAATCAATTACTTCTCTCCATTTGTCAAGTTGACTACAAGGAAAATCTAAATCTAATAGTAAGTATGTGTTGTCTTCTAATTCGTATTCAAGTTGCATCAATGCCCACTCCGTAGGATCAGTAGGTAAACCTGGATCCTCACCGCCTGATCCTGAACCACCTGATCCACTTCCACCTCCTCCACTTGGTGGGTATCCGGGGTCACCATAATCCGGAGGTGTACCTCCTCCTCCAGATCCTGTGCAGACAAGAGTAATGCTATAATTTGTAGTGCCGTTTCCATCAGTACAAGGACATGTAGATCCATAACATTCAACATATTCCGATTCTAATGCGAAATAACATGTAGATAATTTCCCCTGAGACCCTTCTTCATTATTATCCAAAATAGAAACACCATCTGCATCTGTTACTTGCAAGGTACCTTCATAAGGTAAATATTCTCCATTATTATGTGCGGTTTGCCACTCATCTGTGGGGGAATAATGTGCTATAAACTCTTCCGTTTCGCCATCCATTAGCCTTATAATCAGGTTGGAATATGAGTAATTCTCATCGTCCAATGTGCTTACTCCCATAGTAAATGTTGTAAGTGAATCATTACTGAATTGAATAACGTAAGTACTGTCAATTGCCAGAATGTAATCATCCCCTCCTTTATTGGCTAAATTGGAAAATAATGAAATTGCCCGCCCTTTTGATAAAGATAGTTTTGATTTCATTTCTTGAAAATCCACGATACTTCTTTTGTATCCAATGTGGGGTTTTTCATGAACATCTTCATGTTTTGAGATTTCCCCGTCTTCTAAACAGGAAAACAATAAACCTGCTTAGCACAGCAGAAAAAAATAAATTATCTTTTTCATATTCATTTTAACAAATTTAGTTAAAAATTTTTAACTTATGAATTTTGGTCTATTTACCTCCGATTATTAAGATTGTCCTACATTTGAATTAATTTATGCTTTCAAAAAGTTCTATCATGAAAATGCACGATTTCCGATTTATAATTTTCTGTTTTTTATTAATTTTCACTTCGCTGAATTTGAATGCGCAAACAGCTGAGCAAATTATCCACAATCATCTGGAAAGTTCGGGTGGCACCGCTAACTGGAAAAAATTAAATAGCATTATTTTAAAAGGCGACGTAATTCTGGGATTGGATCAATCTTATCCGATGAGCGTTTACCATCGTCGTCCATACGAGAAAAAAGTAGTTTTCACTGTCGAAGGAAAAGAAATGCTGAACGAAGGTTATGACGGCAAAAATGGCTGGACCTACAATGAATTATCGGGAAAAAACGAAATCCTGAAAAACTATCAGCCCGATGCATTTGATTCTGACATAATGGATTACGCAAAAAAAGGATTTACGGCTAATTATACCGGAAAATCAACTTCTGACGGTAAAGAATGCTATAAAGTCGAGCTGACCAAAAACGTAAACAAAGTGACTTATTGTTTCTCGACTCAGAATTATGCTTTGCTTTGGGAAGAAAACAAAGACGAAAAATTATTCTATTACGATTATAAAAAGTTCAATGGTCTTGAATTTGCTACGCGAATTGTGGGGCAACCCAAAGACGGCGGCGAATATGTTATCCATTTCTCATCCATTCAGATCAATCCGACGATAGATGATAAGGTTTTTAAGTTTTGAGTTGTGAGTTTTGTGTTTTGTGTTGTGCGCTATGCGTTTTGAGTTTTTTCTAACTCATAACTCATAACCCTTAACACTCAACTCAAAACACTTACCGCCTCATTCCGATTTCAATTCCTTTGATTCTTCGGTAAAGTTCAGTTGCATAATTATCGGTCATTCCTGAAACAAAGTCCAGAACGCCCAGCATTTTCTGGTAATCAGTTCCGTCCTCATACAGAAATTGAGAAGGTATCAGTTTTACCGCTTTTTCTTCCCATTTGCTGCGGTTTGACTTCAGAATTGGTTCCGCAAAATGCGAAAGCAATTCGTACATCACATTATAACCTGCGTTTTCAATTTCCACTACCGAATGGTGATTGTAAATGAATTCAATCGAAAAAGCTTCAATTTCCTTTAAAATCCGGGCGGAATTTTCATTTTTTTCTTTTACACAATCCAGCAAAGGTTTTTCCAGACTTCCGTTGCAAATGGCTTCAAAATTTTCTTCAAAAGCTTCGGCTGCCACCCGAATTAATTGTCCGATTGATTTTGCACGCAGATAGGAAATCTTTTCGTTTTTGTCTGAAATTTCATTCAGTCTTAATTTCACTTTTTCAATTCCTTTCGGATCAAAAGAAGCAATCAGTTCTTCGAGTAATTTCACGCATTTATCGTGGTCAATGATCCCCAATCTATGCGAATCTTCCAAGTCAATGATGTTATAACAAATATCGTCTGCCGCTTCCACCAGCCAGACAAAAGGATGGCGTTTGTAGATAATCGGATTTTCAGATTCCTGAATCATTTTACTTTCATCAGCCAGTTTCAGGAAATTTTCTTTTTCGGCCTGAAAGAATCCGAATTTTTTGCGATGCAGTATTTTTTTATTTTTCGCTACTGATTCACAGGGATATTTGGCAATCGAAACCAAGGTTGCGAAAGTCAGCCCGAATGAAGCTTCTGATTTGCCGGTTTGTTGTTGGGTAAGAATTCTTATGGCGTTGGCATTTCCTTCGAAATGAATAAAATCAGCCCATTCTTTATCAGTAAATTTATTTTTTAAAGAAGATTCATTTCGTTCGAAATAAGAAGCAATCGCATCTTCACCCGAATGCCCGAAAGCCGGATTTCCGATGTCGTGGCAAAGACAGGCAGATGAAATAACATTGTAAAGGTTGTGCCGATAAAACTGACGGGATTCTTTTGTTAACTGATCTTTGAATTTTTTCACAATGAATTCTCCGGCCAGACTTCCCAGCGAACGACCTACTGAAGCTACTTCCAGGGAATGTGTCAATCGGTTGTGGACAAATACACTTCCAGGCAAGGGAAACACTTGTGTTTTATTTTGTAATCTGCGAAAAGCTGAAGAAAAAATTATTCTGTCAAAGTCACGCTGGTATTCGCTTCGGGTATCTTTTGTATGGTTTACGCCCAACCTTTTTGGCGAATAAATCAAGTTCAAATCCGTCATACCGCAAAGATAGTTTTTTGTGATGAAAATCGAATTTCGAATTTCGAGCTTCGAACATCGCTACCTACCAACTTCCGCTGGCTCCACCTCCACCAAAGCTTCCGCCACCGAATCCTCCGAAACCACCACTTCCACCAAAGCTTCCGCCTCCGCCCCAGGATGATCCACTGCCACCGCCCCAACTTCTGCTTCCGCCGCTGGTGAAAATCACATCACCCCAGTTAAATCCGCGTTTCGAACGGTTTCCGCCACCACCACCGCCGCCTTTGCTTGCGATGATGATAAAGATTATAATAACAAACAGAAAGAAAAGAAAAACGAGTATTCCACCGCCATCGCCGGATGAAGATGATTTTGGTTTGGCCTGATATTGTCCGGCTAATTGTTGCTGAATCGCATTGATGGCATTGTCCAGTCCCTGATAATAATTTCCGTTTCGGAATTGAGGAATCATTTCTTGGTCAATGATAAGTTTTTCAACGGTAGGCGGCATTTTGGCCTGAATTCCATAAGCACCTCGCAAAGTCACTTTCCGGTCTTCATCACTCAGGACAATCACAATTCCGTTATGGGTATCTTTCTGTCCTACGCCCCATTTTTCCCCGATTTCGTTTCCCAATAATTCGATGGGATAACCTTCCAGATTTTTGAAAGTTACAATTACAATCTGAACCGAAGTGGAATCGTCATAAGCCACCAATTTATTTTCCAGCTGGCTTCTTTCCACCGCATTCAGCATGTTCCCGAAATCGTGAACGAGTTTGACTTCGGGTGTATAACCTTTTTTCGTTACGTCATAAGGTGTCTGCGCAAGCGAAATTCCTGCGAAACACAAAAAAAGAAAAACTGAAATTCTAACCCCAACTGATTTCATCCGGCAATTCATTTTTATCTTCATCATCATAGGGGAAATATTTCTGCAATGCAATTCCGGCCATTTCAATTCCTTTTACAAGGCCTTTTGCGTATTTTCCTTTTTTGAATTTTTTGATTACAGTATCCTTTATTTCGTCCCAGAAATCTTCAGAAGTAACCGCATCGATTCCGATGTCACCGATTACGGTAAAATTGTGGTCTTTAGGCGAAACGTGAAAAAGAACGCCATTGCGGTCTTTGGTTTCATTCATTTTGAGCGAATGAAAAACCGCAGTGGCGATATCAAGGTGATTTCCGTTTGGCTCAGCGTCAATGTGCACACGAATTTCTCCGCTGGTATTGCGCTCAGCTTCCTGAATCGCCCTGATAATTTTTTCCTCTTCCTTTTCGGATAATGAAAATTTTTTCAATTTATTTTAGTTTGAAAAATCAACAGACGGAGCTACTTCAGCGCCTTCTGCCGCTTTGAAATATCCTTTTTCGTCAAATCCGCCAAAATTCGCAATCATATTATTGGGAACTGTCTGAATATAATTATTGTAAAGCTCAGCTGCTTCATTGAATTTCCTTTGTTCAAACCGAACTTCGTCAGCAATGCTTTCTAAACTTGTCTGCAACGCAAGGAAATTCTGATTGGATTTTAATTCCGGGTAGCGTTCCACCACAACCATCAGTCTGCTCAATGCACTGCTCAACCCATCTTGTGCTTGCTGGAATTGGGCAATATTTTCCGGTGTCAGATTAGTCGGATCAATTGTCGTTTGAGTTGCTTTTGAACGGGCTTCAATGACTTGGGTCAATGTTTCCTGTTCAAAGTTTTTGGCTCCTTTTACGGTTTCAACCAATTGCGGAATCAGGTCAGCACGTTTCTGGTAAGCAGTTTCCACATTTCCCCACTGAGCTTTTACTGCATTATCCTTTGGAATGATATTGTTATAAATCCCTACGCCCCAAAGCACAACGATTACAACCAAAGCCAGTAATCCTACAATTCCTCCGATTAAACATCCTTTTTTCATATAGTTTTAGTTTTTTTGTTAATAATGGTTAGATGCAATGCACAAGGCATTTTATAGTTTTCAGTTTAAATTATAATTGTAAATGTAATTATTTTTTGGTTTTTCTGATGAATTCTTTGAAACGGATTATCAGGAAATAACCAATAAAGATTTCACCCAGCTTTCGGCAAGCGGAAGTTCCCAGCTTTCTTCAAATTCGCTGAGTTTAGTGATTCCATTGTGGAAAACACTTGCTTCTTCGGGAATTTCGTTGTTTTTTACTTTTTGTTTGAATTCGTTTAAAGGCAAAGTGAAAATTTCGTCTTCAATTTTATACGAAACCAGCATACGATTTAACAATCCGAAGTTGTATTTTTCTTCAAGTGCTTTGACAATCCGCGTCATACTGTCAATGGAACAACCGGAAGCCGGCTCGACATTTTCATCGACTGCCAATACGATAAATCTGTCATAAGGAATGGCATAAGCCGCGGTAAGTTTGGCTCCGTGGGCGTTCCATTCCTGCATAAATGCATCAAGTGTGGATTCGATTTCGGTTATTTCTTCGGAGTTAAAATTTCGTGTGGATTGAAAAATCCATATTTTGGAGTTTTGTGATAAATTCATTTTCTAATTATTTAGAATACAAATATCGGGAAAATTAGAGAAAAACCTTGAAGGGGTTTTAATACGAATTTAAATCTGTGGATTCTTTACTTCAGATGATCAATTAATAAAGAAGCTGTGGCTGGATTAGTGGCAAGCGGCACATTCCAAACATCACAAAGTCGCATGAGCATAGCAATGTCGGGTTCATGCGGATGACGGTCGAGCGGATCGCGAAAGAAAAACACCATATTGGTTTTGCCTTCGGCGACTCTTGCGGCAATTTGTGCATCTCCTCCTCTGGGTCCGGAAAGCATTTTTTGAACTTTAAGTCCGGTTTTCTCCACGAAATTCCCCGTGGTTCCGGTTGCAATTATCTGAACATCGTTGTTTTTGAGTTTGTCGAAATTCTGCATCAGGAAATTGACCATTTCAGCTTTTTTCCCGTCGTGTGCAATGATTGCAAGTTCCATAATCCGAAAAATATTCGATTAATCTTATAAGTCTTCTGCTTCCGCTATCAATTCCGCCAAATCTTTTACCAGTACTTCGGTTTCTTTGTTCATGCTTTTCACGCCGTCGGTCATCATCGTATTACAGAACGGGCAACCGGTTGCAATGATTTGGGGTTGGATTTCCAAAGCTTCTTCGGTTCTTTCTACGTTGATGTCTTTTCTGCCTGGTTCCGGCTCTTTGAACATTTGTGCTCCTCCGGCTCCACAGCAAAGTCCGCGGGTACGGCAACGTTTCATTTCCACGAGTTCGGCATCTAATTTTTCAATCAGTGTACGCGGTGCTTCATAGATATTATTACCTCGTCCCAAATAACAGGGATCGTGGAAAGTGATTCGTTTTCCTTTGAAAGGTTTATTTCCTTCGATGGTTAATTTTCCTTCGTTAATGAGTTTTTGAAGGAATTGGGAATGGTGAAGCACTTCGTAATTTCCGCCCAGCGAAGGATATTCATTTTTCAGTGTATTGAAACAATGCGGACAAGTGGTCACGATGGTTTTGATTTCGTAGGCATTCAGCACTTCGATGTTCATCATGGCCTGCATTTGAAACGCAAATTCATTTCCTGCTCTTTTGGCCGGATCGCCTGTACAACCTTCTTCAGTTCCCAAAACGGCGAATTCGGTTCCTACTTTGTTCAGAATTTTTACAAATGCGCGAGTAATTTTTTTGGCTCTATCGTCGAAACTTCCGGCACATCCCACCCAGAATAAAACTTCGGGTTGTTTGCCTTCTGCCATATATTGCGCCATTGTTTTTACTTCCATCTCGCTTCCTTTAATATTTTAATCTTTTGCCCAGTTCAGTCGATCCTGTTGGTTGAACTGCCATGGGGCGCTGTTATTTTCTATATTGGACATCATCAGATTTAATTCCTGTGGTGCCGCCGATTCTTCCATGACCAGGTACCTTCTCAAATCCATGATGATCGAAAGTGGATCGATGTTTATCGGACAGGCATGTGTACAGGCATTACAAGTCGTACAAGCCCAAAGTTCTTCAGCAGAGATATAATCATGAACTAATTTCTTTCCGTCATCCTCCCATTTTCCTTTTTCGTCGATGATTTTACTGACATCCTCGATTCTGTCACGTGTGTCCATCATGATTTTTCGGGGCGATAGTTTTTTGCCGGTGATATTGGCCGGACACTCGGCTGTACAACGACCACATTCGGTACAAGTATAAGCATTTAGCAATTGGACGCCGTTTAGGTCAAAGATATCTTTGGCTCCGAAAGTTTCTGGTTCTGTCATTTCGGTTCCTTCCGGCGGTGCTGCAAACGGATCAGCATTTGGATCCATCATCAGTTTCACTTCATTGGTTACCGATTCCAAGTTATTGAATTCTCCTTTTGGTTTTAATTTGGAAAAATAAGTATTCGGAAAAGCTAAAATGATATGCAAATGTTTCGAATAGTATAAATAGTTCAGGAAGAATAAAATCCCTACGATATGGAACCACCAGCAAATTCTTTCGATGATAATTAGAGTAGATTCACTCAAACCACTAAGCAAAGGTTCGGTCAGCCATCCGCTGATGAGGAAACTTCCGGTTTGGGTATAATGTTCTGAGCCTAATTTCTGCAAGGCGGCATCGGCTCCGTTCATGGTGAGCAGTGCCACCATAAAGGCTACTTCCATATAAAGGATATAATTGGCATCGGCTTTGGGCCAACCTTTCATTTCGGGATTCAGGAAACGTCGGACTTTGACAATGTTTCGGCGAATCAAGAAAATGATACAGGAAATCATCACCATAAACGCCAAGAATTCAAAGAATCCGATCATAGCGGTATAGAATCCACCGAGGAAACTTAAAACGCGATGAGTTCCGAAAATTCCATCAATCAGGATTTCCATCACTTCTATGTTGATCAAGAGAAAGCCGACATACACAAAACCGTGTAGTATGGCGGGAATGGGACGAACGCCCATTTTCCCTTGTCCGAGTGCGACCCGGAACATGGTTTTCCATCTTTCGCCGGGGTTGTCAAACCGATTGATCGGTTTTCCCAGTTTGATGTTTCGAATGATCTTTTTTACGTTTCGGCTGAAAAACCAAATCGCATACCCCAATATCAGGATAAAAATGATGTTGTCTATGTACTGCATAAACTAGTCTTCTTTAGGCTCTGCCTGCTTTTTCCCAAAGATAGAAAATTGTACATATCTGTTTGGGTTTTCTTTCAGGTCATAGAGTAGTTCATCAAGAGTTTTGGAAGTTCTGGTGAGATTGTCATAAAGTTCGCGATCGTTCAAAAGCGCTCCCATAGTACCATTACTGTTGTTTATGTTGTCTAAAGTTGAATTTAATTTCACCGAAGCCTCTTCAAAATTGGTGATAATTTTTTCTAATTCTAAATTATTCATTTTGTCCGCCACATTACCGAATTTATCCATTGCCTGTTCGGCCGAAGCAAGTGTGCTTCTCAGCTGAACATTATTGTCAAGGATTAATTGATTGGCAGCATCGGAAGTCTTGGTAAGCGATTGTGAAGTTTGTCCAAATGAAACCAATGTTGCATCCAGACTTTTCAGAATTTGTTTTAGGTTTTGACGGTTTTCTTCATCAAGCATTTTGTCCACACTTCCCATCGTGGAATTAAAAGTTACCAGCAAGGAATCAAGTCTTTGTTTGGTAGGTTCTAATTCTTTTGAAAAAACATCGGTCAAAGAAGATTTCACCGTTCCACGAAGTGTATCTCCACTTTCGGCTTTTCTACCTTCGTAATTCAGCAATAGACGAATTTCGGATCCCGACATAAGTCCTGGTTCATGGATTTCGGCAAGAGTTTCGGTTGAAAAATCTATATCTCGATCCAACTTGACAGTTACCACAAAATAAATAGGCGTTACGTTGTCAATGATTTGGATATCATCTACACGACCAATTCTCAAACCATTTACTGTAACGGGCTTGGAAGGAGCAAGACCACTTACATTTTCATATTTCACATAGTAGGTATTTCCACCTGCAAAGAGATTTTTACCTTTCAGAAAATTATATAATGCATAAAAAGCTACCAGTGTAACGATTACAACAAATCCTGTTTTCACTTCTTTTGTGATCCTCATCTTCATTTAAATTTGGCCCAAAAATAGACAATTTCCGGGTAGTTTATTCTATTAATTTTTCTCCCTCAAAGGTTACAATAAATGCTGATTTAAATCCTCTGTCCTGAGCGGTTTTTAAATCTTTGAGCGCTTCTTCGTAAGTTTTAGTCGAACCGTAGAAATAAAGATTCATATTTCCTTTTTTAACTCTCAACACATTTTTAAGTCCGCCGAATTTATTATCACGATCACGATATCTTTTGTTGGAAGCCAGGAACTGAATGCGATAATTCTGGTTGCCCTGGAGTTTTTCATTGTTCACGAATTCTGCCACAAATGCATCTTTGAAGCCTTTTCTTTTGGCATAAGCCAAGAGTTCATCACGCTCTGAAGCCAGATTGGTATTTCCGTAATAATATTTGTAAACATCTCCCACCTGCACCACTTCGACACCTGTGAGTCCGTTGAGTTGTGTGGCACTCGGTCCATATTTGTTTTTCGAAACCAAAATCTGGATTTTATATGTTTTTCCGGCTACAGGTTTTTCAACTTCTTTTGGTTTTTCGTCTTCCTGCGGACGTGTTTTGCGGTCAAATTCTTTTTTGAATTTCTCAAAAGCTTCAAACAAACTTTGCGTCATCTTCTGTTTTCCCTGCTCTGTTGCCAAATACGAGCCTTCGTCCTGATTGGAAATAAATCCAAGTTCTACAAGTACGGCCGGTGATGCATTGGTGCGTAAAACATGGAAGTTCGCCTGCTTAACACCACGGCTTGAACGTCCGTTTCTGACAAATTCATCTTCTACATATTTCGCAAAATTCAGACTTTGGTCTTTATAAGCAGAAAACATAATATCAAATGCAATGACCGCTTCAGGATCATTTGGATCAAATTTCTGGTATTTTTCCTGATTGTCCTCCAACAAGATTACACTGTTCTCACGTTTTGAGACATCCATGGTTTCCTGGCTCCGGCTCAAACCCATCACAAAGGTTTCTGTTCCGTAGGCACTACGGTTGTTGGCGGCATTACAATGAATGGAAACAAAGAGATTGGCATGATTTCGATTGGCGATTTGGGTCCGTTCCCAAAGTTCGAGAAAGACATCGGTCTTGCGTGTATAGACAACTTTTACGTCTTTGTAATTCTGCTCTATCATCTTTCCAAACCGAAGACTGACATCCAAAACGATGCTCTTTTCATCCTCAACCACACCACGCGCTCCGGAGTCCTTTCCGCCGTGTCCGGGGTCAATTACAATGGTGAAATTTTGCTTGCTTTGAGCAAAAGAATTCATTCCAGAAAACAGGATAAATAGAAATGCTAATAAAATTTGTTTGTTAATCCTTAATAATCTCATTATTCAGCCACAATTTTTGTTTACTTTTGACACGATTTAGCGCAAAAATAAGTTTATTAGTTTGCATAAAAGATTTTTTAAATATCTATTTGCATTATTTTTTCTACTGCTTTTCAACAGCACTGTTTTTTCACAGGTCGATCCAGACCCTGTAAACGACACTGACAGTTCTGGGGTGCTTGTCGATTCTATCAAAATTGATACCGTAAGAGAAGAAAGACTGGAAGATATTCTGGTTTATAATTCAGATGACCAAATTCACGAATGGCGCAAAAAGATGAGTTACCTGCTCCGAAATGCCATTATTCAGTACACCGATATGGAAATCCGGGCAGATTATATCGAAATCAACTGGGATACCGGAGATATTTATGCCGATGGGAAACGGGATTCGCTCGGCATCATTACCGAACCTACTATTTTTAAACAAGCCGGTCAAGAATACGAACAACATAGCTTCAAAATTAATTTCAAAACCAAAATAGGAGTTGCTTATAATGTACGAATTACCGAAGGCGAAGGCGTTTTGGTAGGCGATCGTGTGAAAAGAGCCAACGATAGTACGATGTACGTGCGAGGTGCCGATTATACGACCGATACTTATTTCATCGAGAAAAAAACTGATGAACCTGATTATGTATTGCGTACCCAAACGGCCAAATACATTGACGGAAAAAACAAAGCGATGGTCACAGGCCCCATCAATATGCGGATTTATGATGTTCCAACTCCACTGACGTTGCCTTTTGCCTATTTGCCGATGGGCGACACACGCTCTGCCGGAATACTGATTCCTTCTTTTGGTGAAAGAAATGATGTCGGATTTTTCCTGGAAGGCGGCGGATTTTATCTACCAATCGGTGATTTTCTTGATTTGGCAATCAGGGGCGATATTTATACCAAAGGAAGTTGGGGTGTGAAAACAAATTCTACTTATCGCAAACGATATAGATTCAGTGGGAATTTCGGATTTGATTATCAAAACAGAGTAACGGGCATCAAAGGGCTGGACAATTATTCCAAAGCCACGATGTATGCACTGACCTGGAGCCATTCTCAGGATCCGAAAGCCAATCCGAATTTGATTTTTAATTCAAGTATCAACTACCGAAGTACGAGGTATTACCGCGACGGAATCAACAACGGAAACATCATCAACGGAAATGTGTATGAAAACAACAGTAGTTCGTCCATTTCGATTAATAAAACTTTCCCGAATTCGCCTTTCAGTCTGGCATTGACGGCATCAAACAACTCGAATTTCAACACGGGTGTAATGCAGTTTATGTTGCCTCAACTGACTTTTAACATGAGCCGGATTTATCCCTTTGCGCCCAAAGCCGGAAGCAAAAAAGGATTGCTCAAAAATCTTGCCGTTGGCTATAATTTGAATGTAGTCAATAGCATCAATACGACTGAAGATGATTTGTTTACAAGCCGAATGTGGGACAATGCCAAAAACGGTGCGAGACATCGGATTGATTTGAATTCCGGCGTTACATTAGGAACTTATTTCCCGCTTACATTAAATGCTTCTTATGATGAAACCTGGTATTTGAAAACCTTCGAAAAAAGATTTGACCCGGAAGAAAATGCAGTGATTGAACATGATATCAATGGTTTTGATTCTTATCGGACTTTCAATATGGGCGCCAGTATTTCCACAAATTTATATGGAACTTATATCGCTCCGCAGGATAAAGATGCTTTGATAAAAGGAATACGGCACGTGATATCTCCTACGGTTGGTGTAGGTTATCGCCCTGATTTTGCTTCGGAAGAATGGGGTTATTATGATTATTATCGTGGCCCGGACGGACGGAAAGTTCTTTATTCAAGATTTGAAGGTGGATATTATGGTGCGCCATCCAGAGGTCAAAATGCCTCCATGAACTTCGGACTTCGGAATAATTTGGAAATGAAAGTTCGTTCCAAAACAGATTCAACCGGCTATACAAAAGTGAAAATATTTGAATATCTGGACATTACATCTTCCTACAATATGGCGGCGGAAGAATTCAAATGGTCAGATATCAATATTTCTGGGATGACACGTTTGTTCAATCAAAAACTGAATTTACAATACCGGGCTTCATTTGATCCGTACAAAATTGTCTTTGAAGAAGGTCAGGAATTCGGAACTCCGGTTAATGAATTGGGCGCATTCAGGCTGAGCAGTTACAGCATCAATTTCGGATATAATTTTGACAATAAAACATTTGGCGGCGGATCTATTGACGATAAGGAATATTCTAAACGCGGGGAAGTCCGCAATGAGCATTTTTATTTTGACGAATATGATTATGCACATTTCACGATTCCATGGAAACTCGGACTGAATTTCACCCATAATTATAATCGTGGTGACAGCCGGATTGGTACACATACCACGGTTTTAGCCATTAATGCTTCGGTATCGCCTTCACCTTACTGGAGTCTGAGCACTTCTACTTCTTATGACTTCAGATCAAAGGAGTTTTCACAGGCCAGAATTTCGCTTAACCGGGATTTGAGAAGTTTCAATATTTCGTTTTCCTGGGTTCCGTTCGGACGATATAAAACCTGGGATTTCTTCATCGGAATCAAAGCAAACATCCTGAAAGATGCGGTGAAATATGATGAAAATGCATCTACCCAATTGAGAAACGCAAACTTCTAAAACTTGTTTATATTTGCATAATAAAGGAATTCAAAGGCCTTTTATTATGACTTTCACTAAATCCTTTGACACAAATTAAATTTATAATGAAAAAAATTATACATACTCAAAACGCACCTCAGGCCATCGGACCTTATAGTCAGGCTGTTTCAATTAATAATCTGTTGTTTATTTCGGGACAGATTCCTGCAAATCCACAGACAAGGGAAATCGTTTCAGAAATTTCTGAAGCTACGCATCAGGTAATGAAAAACCTGGAAGCCATTTTGACTGAAGCCGGAGCCAATTTTTCAAATGTTGTGAAAACGACTATTTTCTTAAAAGACATGAATGATTTTGCAGTGGTAAATGAAATTTATGCTTCTTACTTTCAGGAAGGCGTTTATCCGGCAAGGGAAACGGTTCAGGTTGCGAAACTGCCAAGCGATGTCAAAGTTGAAATCTCCATGATTGCCCATCTTTAATTCATCATGCTGACATTTTTAAGAAATTTTTTTGCTGTAATTCTGGGACTGGCGGTGGCGATGGTCATCATCACTTTTGGGATTACACTCAATGACAACTGGATTGAATACGATTATTCGCGATTTCCGTATGAACACTGGAATCGTGTAATAAAATATGCAGCCCGCACGCCTGAAGTCCGGGATGAATTCTTTCTTGCCTTGCTGTTTTCAAACGGTGTAGGCGCTATTTTCGGTGGACTGGTTACGGCGATCCTTGTGACGAAAGCAAAAAAAGCCTACGCAGTTTTTGTAGGCTTCATTTTATTTCTGATCGCATTGGGCGATGTGATTTTTACGGCTTATCACCCGACTTGGTATGAACTTTCCATCATGCCGGTTCTCTTCTTTTTTTCCTGGCTGGGCGGACTGGTTACAGATCTGGTGTCGAAGAAACTGGCTCAGCTGAAATAACCGGATTTTCTGAGAGATGAATTCCATCTTCAATCAAATGTGTCACTTCTTTTTGCTGTTTTGCTAAATTATTTAAGTAATCCTTAATCTCTTGTTGCAAAACATATTTGTTCAGGAAAGCGAGTTCGTAAATCTCTACCGGAAGCAACCATTCGGTCGGATATTCCGATTTTAGCGTTTCAAAAATCTGCGAAAGTTTCTCTTCGTTTATTAAATTATTTTCACGCATCCCTCTCAGCTGCTGATACATTTCTCTCAGTTTTTGTTCTTTGGCCGGAACTTCCAGTTTCTTGACTTTGGTTTCCAGCTGATGCGTAATCATATCGAAAGAAGTAAAATCTGCCGGACCTGCATAAGCCGAAATGATAGATTTCCCGATGGCCATGTCATAAACGCCCCAATCCGGATGGAAAAGGATTTCATCATAATGCTTAACCGTACAATTTTTAAATGAAACCAAAAGCACTTTTCCTTTTCGGTTTCTGGCGCCAGTGATGACTTCGCCTTCCACGGTGATTCCGCCTTCAAATTCCAGTTTGGTCATTTCGCCTTCTCTGATTTTATAAGCTTCCAAATCATAAGGCGACATATTTTCAATGGCGATATTGATATTTTTTAATTTGCCTACCGGCGAACCAAATCCGTGCGAATGATAGACCGTTCCATGCCCAATCAGTTCTTTTTCATGATAAGAAAGCGCAGTCGGACCTTCGGTTTGGATATAAACCGGATTGTCGTGGCTGTCTGTAATTACGCGTTTGAATACACCCGAAACCTGAATTCCGGTGTTGTACTCAATCGTTCCCAGATTTTTGGATTCGATTAATTGTTTGATGCCTTCGGTTCCACCGGTGCGAAGTCCCATTTGATTGGCGAATTGTTCCAATACAAAGTTCAGATGTGCAAAGTCCGGCGTTACGAACAATTGGGGTTGGGGCTGTGTGATATCGAAATTGACTTCGGCTGCCGAAATATCATAAGGCAGCTTTTTCACTTCACTTCCCATGCACCATTTGCTTTCTCCGATGGACGAAAGGAGTCCTGCTCCGTAAATTTTGGGATTTTCAACGGTTCCGATGAGTCCGTATTCAACCGTCCACCAATGCAGGTTTCTGATTTTGGCCATTTCCGAGAGTTCGGTCATGGAATTCTGTAAATCCAATACTTTTTCTTCGGCTCGGTCTATGACTTTTGGGTCGCTTTCGCGGTCTTCTTTTACGATGGAAAGGTGTCGAATGGCTTCATACATTTCATAGTCCAGAGAAGAGGAAATCGCTTTGCTTCCGATTTCACCGAAACGTCTTAAATATTCGGCATATTCGGGATTGGCGATGATGGGTGCATGTCCGGCTGATTCATGGATGATGTCGGGTGCGGGCGTGTATTCGATGTTTTGAATTTGTCGGATATCTTGCGCAATTACCAAAACATTGTACGCCTGAAATTCCATAAAAGCCGTCGGCGGAATGAATCCGTCCACAGCAACTGCTGCCCATCCTATGTCTTTTAAAATCCGGTTCATCCCGTACATACTCGGAATGGTTTCGGTGGAGATTCCTGTTTTTTGAAGTCCTTCTACATAACTACCGTGTGCCACTTTTTTCAGATAATCGACATTTTTACGCATCACATACCGCCATACCGCCTGATCGATGGGCGTATAGGATTCGTAATGCTGGTCATTGATAAACTGTTTTAAATGTTCCGGCAATCGCCTCAATACTTCATTTTCTTCGTAAGCCATTTTTGCGTGTTTTGGATTTACTAATTTACGAAAATAAATTATAGTTTCGAATGAAGCCTTTGGATTTCATGAAAATGAAGGTCTTATTTAAAGATGATGGACTGAATGATTGTGTAATATACTCTTGGGCATACCTCCTATTTTCGGGTAAAAGCAATGTATATTGTTTTCCCCGCTGATTGCGCAGATGTACGCTAATATTTTTTTAAACCACAGGTGTCCGCCGCAGGTGGATAGTTACAGTAGTTTTTTAGTGAGCGTGGTATAGTGTTCATAGCTACTTGCGTAGTACATAGGAGGGCGAAGTTCGAAGTACAATATACAAGAATACAATATACATTTTACAGCAAGAAAACCTGAGACTCTTCGCTTCGCTTTTCCAATCTTCGACTGGAAGATTTTCATCTTATTATCAAATCTCACAGAAAACCGTTATCTAAAATCCTTTTGCCAAAAAAGCAATTACAGAAAACTTTTACCGAACCTTTTTCCGAAACCTATCGGTCTCTCCTCTTAATATCAAATTCTTAATATTAAATGCTTTGAGTGACATAGTACAACTGTAAAAAAAAAGATGTTGTCTCCCGAAGCCCCGAAAAATGAGTGTGAAGAATCTCTACACGCTCCTTAGATCCTTCCTATCGTCTGGATGACAAGGAGCTTCGGCAGACAAGAAAAAAGGGGTTAGCTGTCATTCAGAACACGAAGAATGAGTGTGAAGAATCTCTACAAAGCTCAGTATGATTTTAACCATTAAGGAATTAAGTTTCAAACTCAAAAGAAGTTAGAAGTTTGTGTGGTGATTTTTTCTTTATCTCTGTCCGAATTTCGAAGGTAAATTTCCGTATTTTTAAGTTAAAATGAGGCCTGGAATTTGGCTGTTTTTGGCATTAAAAATCGAAGTCCAAATTTCGCCGTTTTGGGGTATCGGCTTTTTGTGCAATATGTCGCTTTTGTCCTATTATGGCGTTTAAACGCATGTATGTCATGGTTTTCTGGGGTTTTCTGACTGGGAGTAGACTGGGGGTTGACTGGGAGTACACTGGGAGTATCTATGGAGTATCTATGGAATAAGGGGATTTTTTTCGCCGTTTAGGGGTATTTTTATTTTTTGGATGGGTGATTTTTTGATGAGTTTAGAGGATGGAATTTAGAGGTTAGAAGTTTGAATGTAGAAGGTGTTTGTGCTTACGTTAACTGTTTTTTAAACCCCCGCTCCCGCACGATTGTATCGTGTGGTTTTATTTCTTTTCTATAAATTAAAAATTTCTATAAATAATCAATTTATCAATCATTCCTTTTTCTCCTGCATAATCAATAGCACTGCTATATAGATAATTCCAAGGCTTATAGACTATTCCTGCTTCAACTGGATTTTGGTGAATATAATTAATTTTTTCTAAAATTACTTTATGACTCCATAGTTCAATTGGTTTGTTATCATGTCTCCAAAATTGATATTTCTTTACATTTGAAGATTTAGACCCTGCTTTTTCAAATTGCTCCAAAAGGATTTCTTTTCTACTTTCTCTTGGATTTTCTTGAATAGCCTTGACAATCTTCTTGCTTGTAAATCTTTTGAAATCGCCAAGAAGTAATTCAGGCTTTTGTCCTCTCACACTTCTAAAAATCAAATGGATATGATTGGTCATAATACACCATGCAATTATCTCCATTCCCTTCTCTTTTTGACAATAGATAAGACTATCTACAAGAATATCTTTGTATTCATTTCGAGTAAATACATCCAACCATTCTACCACAGCAAAACTTACGAAATACAATCCTTCAGAGTTATGAAATTTATAGTTTCTACTCATTGGATTTTAGATTAATTGGATGGTTTAAATTTAAGAAAATATAAACTACCATACGATACATTTTCGTTTCGGGGATTTCATTATCGTTGGCGTCTCCGGTGGTTTGAAGCCACACGATACGCTGATGCTAATCGTGCGGCAGCGGGGCTTTTGCTCCAACTCCTCGATCCGGCATATCCGAATCCAGAAAGGAAAACCCATGCAGAATGGATTTTGTGAACGGTTCAATAAAACATTTAGAGAAGATGTGCTAGATGCTTATTGGTTTGAAAATATCGAACAGGCAAGAACCATCGCCCAAGACTGGATGGAGGATTACAATCATAATCACCCACATTCAAGTTTAGCTGATTGTTCACCTATCGAATTTAAATTAAAAAGAAGTGCGTAATTTGTTTAGTTTTGAATTGTCGGAAAAACGGGGGACTTACA